>CAVFCJ010000067.1:0-7602 GCA_963620965.1 bacterium | reverse complement strand
TACAAATCTACCCAAAATACTCGCCGAAATACGGCAAAAGCGGAGTTATCATTCACAACTCCGCTTTTTTGTATAAGAAAAGCGGCCAACGCGAGACCGCTTTTGTGATGTTCAGTAATATTTAATATGCTTAGAATCGGACTGAATAGATAACGTAACCTGCCGAAAAAATGGTTTCGCTTGAAAAAAACTGTTCGTTGAGCTCGTCATAGTGGTTAGCGCAAAAATCAACGACTTCTTGGGAAATTTTGGAATCGGGATTTTCACGGAGCATTCTGCCAAAGTCGTTGGGTATGAAACTGAACCATGCTTCGAAGAGCAGTTTTTTGTCCTTGCGTGACATGTCCGCAGTTGCAATGCCGTACTTTTCAAGACGAATTGTTTTGGGCTCCATTTTGCGCACGTACGAATAGATTTGCCTTCCGGTGTAGCGGAATCCGCTGTACTTGTTGTGAATGTAGTAAGATTGCATTTTGCGGAAGAGCCCGTCGTTGTCAGGGTAGGCAAACACTGCACCATCGTCAACGTCACGAATTATCATCACAGCATCGTCGTTGAGGCAGTTGCGAATAGCTTGCAGGATGCGAAATGGCTTTTTGAAGTCCATAATTGCCATGCTTAAGCACACAAAATCTATGCCATCGGCATCAACTGCATCGAGATATTCTTCAAGTTTGTCTTCAAAGTCGTCTGCCTCGAATTGCGTTGTGAAAAATTGAATATTGTTGTCTTTTCTTTCGGCATTTCCTCGCTCAGCAACCTCATTTGAATAGGTGAGGGCGATAACTTTCGATACCTGGGGGTTTTCAAAACGTTGGAACGCGCTTTCGTGATTGAGCACATTCACGTCAAGACATACAACGTCCTTTTTGCCGTCGAGCAAGTCTCGTATTACGGGCGCTTCATACTTGTCGAGAAGAAGGTCTTCCGATTGCAAGCGGTGTTTTTCCTTCAAGTCCTCGTCAATGTAATATCTCACGTCGTCGTGTCGCGACAAAAGATCTTCGTCGTTTTCGCCCTTTTGGATGCCTTGAAGCATGGATATGAGTTTGACCATGGACGCGTCGAAATATTCTCTGCTTATCTGCACACCATTAAAGAAGGGAAGCATTTGCATCGTGAGCGGCAGTTCCTTTGGAAAATCGAAACCATCCACCATGATGGGGATGATATTCTTTTTATTTTTGATCGCGTGTTCGATTTCAAGCCTGAGCCAATCGTTTTCGTTAACGCAACGATCGAGGGCGTGAGAGGGAAGAATAAGAACAAAGTTTGTTGCATCCTCGATTGCGGAATAAAGTTTTTCGTTGAACGGACCTGATCTCAACTCCTCGAGATCAAGAAACACAGAGATGTTTTCGCGGTGAAGCCACTCGTAAATGAGTCTTGCAAACGCAAAGCCACCGTCACGGCGATAACTGATAAAAACGTCCATAATTCCTCTTTATTTTTTGACCATGGCATAGCACGGCACATCGAATACGCCGGGATATTCCTCGACGATTTCAAATCCGAGCCTCTGATAAAGTTTCCACGCGCCCGGATTTGCTATAACACATTCTAGGTGGCATTCGCCTTTGTCACTCACCGTTTGAGTAATGAGTTTTGATGCGATACCCTTGCCACGAAACATTGGATCCACAGTAACATTTGCCACGTAATAATAATCCTTGTCATCGAACATCTTTGCGTAATAGTCGCAATAGATTTTGTGCGTGCGTTCGTCGCACTTTACACCAGCCTGCTCGAATGCTTTACGAATATCCTCTTCGTTTTCAACGACGGGGGCACGCTTCGACACCATTGCTCCTACGACAAAACCATCCTTTGTGACCGCAACCGTGATGTTTTTTTGATTGTAAAGGGTTGGAAGCGACGTCATTTGTGCAATAACCTTCTCGCCGTCCTCGATTGAGTCGAACCAATAGGGATAAATGTATCTGTCGCTGAGATAAATGAGTTTTGCAACCTGCATTTTGTCGTCGCAATCCTGCATAGGACGCACTGTGAGTTCATCTATCGGTTTGACACTCACCTCGTTGTCGATAAAACTCTTGAAAGAGATGTACTCGTCTTTTGTTATCTCACGCGGATATGAGAGAATTTTGAGCTGCAACTCACCGTCACCAAGGTGATATTTCGCTTGAATATGAGCGTGAGAGTTCATGACGAAACCGCGTTTTTGATAGAAATCGAATCTTTTTACGCTTGTGTCGTCAACAGGCTGATCTATCTCCAAAACAATACTTTTTTCAGTCTGTTGTTTGAGCGCGTCGAGTGCTTTTGTGCCATAGCTATTGCCACGGAGTTCGGGGAGAATCGCAAAATGTTCGACGTATATAAAGTTGTCTTTCTCCCAATACGCCAAAATACCAACGAAATTGTCATTGTCTGTTATGAAATCAAAATGATAATCGGATTTGCCGAGCACTCGTGCCTGTTCGCCTTCACTTCTCTTTTCAAGATAAGGAAATGACTGCTCGTAAAGAGCCATTGCGGCGGCAAGGTGTTTTTTGTTTGTTTCGGACAATCTTTCAAGTTTCATATCGTTTTGCGGTTGAGTTTATTGAATGCAACGTGCACTCTCCTATGCACAGTTATAAAGTAATTTTATCATGCCTACGGCAAATTTGCAATAGCAATTTCCATAATATCACAAAATTTGTATACGTTTTGTCATAATATTCTTGGCTTTTGAACTCATTTGGCAAAAAAAATGCATAATGTCTATGCAAAAAAACAGATATTGTGATAAGATGTTAATATCAAAGTTTTAGAGGACGTATATGAATATTGTGATTTGGATTTGTTTTGCCGTTATGATAGCGATTGCGTTGACTTCGGCAATCAACGTTGCAAAACGAGGCAGAGCAGACAGACTTGAATATTACAAAAACTACAAAAAAGGCAAGTTTTGGGCAATTTATTTTGTTGCCATTCCGCTGTTTTATCTTGCGCACTCGTTCAACGGATCGTCGGTTGGAGAGTCTATCGTTGAGGCGGTAAAGTCAAGTGTCGATCTTGTTGTTTTGAAGTATGACTATTCGACTGCGGAACCTCTTATGAACGCAAATCCGCTCTTTAAGGCGGCAATGATTACGTGCTTCGTTTTTGTTGCGCTCAATGCAAGCTTTTTAGCATTGACGATTGCAGGCAGAAGAATTTTGAATTATGTCTGGAAAAAGAAAGCAAAGAAAAGCAAAAAATGCTACGTTATCGTCGGATATAATCCGCAAAACAAAGCTATTGCAAAATCCGTGATGAAAAAAGGCGCGCACCAAAAGTGTATTCTCGTGTCCGATTCTATAACCGACGATTTGAAAAATTTTGCTTTTGTTGAAAAAATTGCATACGCAAAGGTGAATTCCTCGGACGATTTTGCAAAAAAATTGCGTGAACTATTCAAAGATTATTCAAACCGTAGCGTTGAGGTAATTGTCAATACGGGCGACGATAAAAATAACCTTGCTTTTGTCGAACAAATTGTGGACGTGATCGACGATATGCCCATCGAGGACTGTGTTGCCGACAGCGAGAGAGGACTTAATGCATACGTGTTCGGCGAACCCGAAAATGTGTCGATTTTCGACAAGTTTGTCAAAGCATCGTCGGGGCTTGTGCATTTTGTCAACAAGTACAAACTCGTTGCATACGATTTCATTGACAAATATCCGCTCACCGAATTTATGGATGAAACGCAAATCGATTTTGACAGCGCTACAATCAAATCCAATGTATCTATCAACGTTGCTATGCTCGGCTTTGGCAAAACCAACAGACAAATTTTTCTTGCATCCGTTGAAAACAACCAGTTTATGACAATCAAAGACGGCAAGACGATACAAAAAGCGGTTAATTATTGGATATACGACAAGGAAGACGCACGCAACGACAAAAATCTCAATCACGATTACTATCGTATTGCGCAGGATATCGACGGAAAAGATTGCTTGCCTCTTCCCGAAAAACTCGCAAAAGAAGCGTTTTTCAAACTGGATGTGAACGATGACGATTTTTATACATCTCTTCACAACAACCTTATCGCAAAAGAAAACGAGAGAAATTTCAACTATCTGATCGTTGCGTTCGGATCGGATCTCGAAAACCTCGATTTTGCGGAAAAAATTTGCTCAAAACTCAAAGAATGGGAAATATTTGACTACACCAAGGTGTTTGTCAAAATCCGAGATGGCAAGTTTAAGCATAAAGTGATTGACAGGTTTGACGGCAGTGCGGACTATATCGTTTTTGGAGACGAGAACAAATTGGTGTACAACATTGACACTATCGTCAACGAAAAGAGTGAGAGAATGGCTCTTGACAGGCATATCTGCTATGCACTTGCCTATGCTGCCGAATATCAAACGCCCGATTGTAATGCACAAAGTGTGGCAAACGGCAAAATCGTCGACGTTGACAAGCAAAAAGAAAAGAAAAAAGCAATTGCAGAATGGTATACGCAAAGCAGAATTCAAAGAGACGCGAATATCTACGGCGTGCTTGCGCTACGCATGAAACTGCAACTGATGGGATATGACTATTGCGACAAATCGTCACCCGAACAGGATGCGAGCCAAGAGTTTTTGCAACAGTATCAAAAGGACGATGAAATTCAAAAAAGCGGCAAGACGGTTGAGGGCAGATCGGTTGTCAATTATTGCAACGACGCCTTCGATTTCGGCACACTAAGGGGACGTATGGCGATGCAAGAACATCAAAGATGGAATGCTTATATGATCACTTGCGGCGTGATCCCGATGCCGATATACAAGATGAAACAGGGCATATTCAAAGACTTCGAACTGCGCCGACATGGGTGCCTTACGACGTTTGACGGACTTGTGGAATATAGAAAAATCCGTGCGGAAGTTACGGGCAAAACAGAGGAAGAATGCGACGTTATACGCTATGATTATCAAATTCTTGATGACGCTAAATGGATTTTGGACAAGGCAAATGCAAAGATAATCAAAAAGAAAAATTGACCTTTGCCGATAAAAATGACACTTGGAGATGTGGCGCAAAATAGCAGCATCGCTATATCATCAAAACACGCCCAATTTAATACCCCCTTACTGCACGATTGATGCATACTCTTTTTACGATAACAATCGATAGAAAATTCTTTCGACGTCATGTGTTTTTATGAAAAACGTCGAAAAACATTAAAGGTCAAGTAAAAATGCATTTTTACTTGACCTTTGCAAATTTCTTACACTTTAAAGAGAAATTAGGGGTTGGGGGTATGCGGATGGGGCGTGGATTGGGGGGATAAAAAAATTAGGCAGATATGGTTGTCTGCCTAAATTTACGGGGAAAAGTGGGGGATTTTGGTTAGAGTTTAATATACATAGTCGGGACGACACCCATTATTCGACGGACGTTTCTATCATCACAAGCTAAACCACTTTCATTTATGTATATATTTTCGTAGTTGTATTGATAATAAGGCGAACGCAATAACCATTCAACGCAACCTTTGTAATATTTGTAAATTCCTTGAGCAAAAGCATAATCAGATGCTCCGATTGTTCTACCGCTATCAGATCCGCCTAAATTCTCTTTGAATCCGTATGCCGTATTAGAAACATCGTTGGCACTAAGCAAGAAAATCTTATCTTCGGTATCTTCGCACACATAGTTATTTACACCGTTGTTATAATACAAAGCATTGTTGTTGGCATTAGCACTTACTAAACTATTGTCAACGGTTGTAGTTTGAATTAACTCTTTTTGCAAACTATCAAATGCCTGTTCGTAGAACGTTTCGTTTAGCCATTTTCTAATATCGCTATTTTTGTAGTTATTACTAGCACTTGCATCGTATTGTTGTCCGTCTATTGCGGTTATACATTTAATAAGGGCAACGCCATTGGTTTCACTTAATATCTTCCACTGAATAGGATCATATTTGAACCAATAAACATTGTTTATTTTATAACCATTATCATCTTGCACGCTATAATTCGAATCTGCAGAAAGACTTGTTCCATATGGACGATATTCTGTAAAGTAAACTCCACGATACTTCTCGCCATTATATGCTTTGTCTATATACCACATATAATTTGCCGTAGAACCTGACTTATAATACCCGTAACTTGTCCATGCTTGATTATTATCGGTTGTAGGCAAAGTCCCTGCCGATTCGGTCAATGACGCTGTTAGGGTTGCATCGGTGACTTTAGTTTGCGGATAAGAACCAAAGGAAATTATATTGCCGCTCCTTGTATATATTGTTGCAATACAACGAGTGCATTTACCGCCTACAAAATTATGCTTTGTTTCGGGGGCTGCCGTTGATACTTCGAGAATTGCGTTGCATACTGTGCATATTTTATGTTTTTCTCTAGTTGTCAAACAATTTATTGTTGCGTCCGAGATCCAATCGCTTGGGGTGTGAGCGACTTTTTCGGTTGTGGTTTGGGCAACGATAACGGTATTGCACACCGAACAATGCTTGCCTTCGGTCAGTCCCGTTTCGGTACATGTTGCTGCTTTTGCCGGATCTATAACTTCGGTATGGCCGAGAGCGGGAACGGTTGCATCGGTATATTCCGTTCCGCATGTTGAACATTTATGAGTCGTATAACCGTCCGCCGTACATGTGGGGGCGACTACTTTATCTACGTAAGAATGGGGCTTTTTGCTGTTGTCTTCTACTGTTGTATCGGTTGCATCACATCTTGTGCATTTTGCGGTTTTTGTTCCGTCTTTCGTGCATGATGAATTGTTGTCCGATGAATAGGTCGTGAAATTGTGACCGAGAGCGGAAATTATCGTGTCTTTAGATTCTTCTCCGCAAGAACATTTATGAATCGTATAACCGTCTGTCAAGCAAGTGGGGGCGACTACAAAATCTACATAACTATGAATATGCTCTGTTCCACTGACTGTTCCGCTCGGTGTTCCGCTTGGTGTTCCGCTCGGTGTTCCGCTTGGTGTTCCGCTGGCTGTTCCGCTTGATGCTCCGTTTTCTGCTTCATTACAAGCGGACAAGCAAAGTACGGCACTCATTAAAAGCACAAATATTATTGCGATAAACAAAAATTTCCTTTTCATAGCAGTCCCCTTCCTTGTTGTGTTTTGTAAAATATATTTAAGAATAGCATAAAAAACCACAAAAATCAACAAATACGGGTGTCTAGGGTATAAAATAAGCCCGCTATCGATTGATTCGGATAACGGGCTTAGGGGGTTTAGTTTACCGATTAACTATTAGTCTTGTTTTTCTTCGGTGTTTTCTTCTTGTTTTTCTTCGGCTTTTTCGACTTTTTCATCTTCTTCTTTTCTGTCTTGGGGTAGGAAAGAATAGATGACTTTGATTGCTTTGTCGTCAAGTTTATGTTTTCTGTATAGGAAGAAATATCCGAGAACGTAAGCAAGTAGCAAGAGGAATATTAAGATGCCGAACACGATGCCAACGACGGCGCCGGCTTGGAGACCTTGGCTTCCTTTGTCGGTGTCTGTGCCACTTATTGTACCGCTATTTGTTGTGCCACTTGTTGTGTCGCCGGTTGTACCGCTGCCTGCTGTGCTACCGTTGGTAGAACCGCCGGCGGTTGAACTGCCGTTGGTTGAACTACCGGAACCTGAGCCTGA
>CAVFCJ010000066.1:5151-7683 GCA_963620965.1 bacterium | reverse complement strand
GAAATGAGCGTGTTTTTAGGCACTTTGCAGCCGAGAATTTCTTGTATTTTCTTAGTTGTGAACGGAATTTCTCTGAGAGATTGATAATCCACTTTGACGTCAATAAGACCGTCTACAATGTCGCCCGAGCCGCTTTGATACACAAGGGTCAAAGCACGTTTAATGCCATATTCTTGGGATGCGAAATCTATGCCTTTTTCAAATCTTGCCGAACTGTCCGAGCGAAGATTGAGCGCACGAGAGGTACGGCGCACGTTGTCGCGAGCAAACTTTGCCGCCTCGAAAACGACTTCATTCGTGTCGTCTTGAATACCGCTGTTTGCGCCTCCCATAACGCCTGCCACTGCAACGGGTCTGTCGCTGTCGCAGATGACGAGCATACTCGTATTGAGTTTGTTTTCTTTCCCGTCGAGAGTGACGATAACTTCGCCATCTTTTGCGCTACGTACGACGATTTTGTCGCCAGTGAGTTCTCTCTTGTCGAACGAGTGCATCGGTTGACCGATTTCGATGAGAACGTAGTTTGTGATATCGACGATGTTGTTTATAGGACGAATACCCACCGCTCTCAATCTCGATTTTATAGTTTGCGAGGACGGGAAAATCTTGATATTCTTCACGCCTGCCGCCATATATCTTGGGCAAAGTTCTTGATTTTGAACGTCGACGCTGACCATATCGGTGACTTTTGCACCGCAAGAGCAAACCTTATAGTCGATGACGGGTTCTCTGCAATCGGTGTTGAGCGCGACTGCGACTTCTTTTGCCATTTTGTAAATGCTATTGCAGTCGGGACGATTTGCCGTGACGCTCACATCGAGGATAATATCATCGTATCCTAGCGCTTTGAGCGCATTCTGGCCGAGCACCGTGCCGTCCGCAAAGCGAATGATGTCGCCCATTTTTTGATTTTGTACGTCATCTTCGGTTACGCCGACTTCTTCGAGACCGCAAAGCATACCTTCGCTGGCGACGCCTCTGAGTTCGCCTTTTTTGATGTCGTGACCGTCTGCAAGGTGCGCGCCGTCAAGCGCAACGGCTATCGTTTCGCCGCCCTCTACGGGAACGTTGGTTACGACTTGAATGGTCTTTGAACCGATGTCGATTTGAGTTACGCGCAAACGGTCGGCGTTCGGGTGTTTTTCGACATTGACGATTTTTCCGACGACGACGTTTGTCGCTTGTTTTTCTTGATAAATAATATCTTCCACTTCAAAACCGATTCCGACGAGTTTTTTTGCGAGAGTCGGGATTGAAACATTGATGTCCACGTAATCTTTAAGCCAGGAAATAGGAACTAACATATTCGCACCTCAGTTGAATTGTTTGAGAAAACGCACGTCGTTTTCGTAGAGCATTTTGATATTGGGGATTCCGTATTTTATCATAGCGATACGGTCGATGCCGAATCCGAACGCAAAGCCGCTGTATACGCTGCTGTCTATGCCGCACATATCGAGGACGTGCGGATTGACGATACCTGCGCCGAGAATCTCGACCCAGCCTGTGCCCTTGCAGACTCTGCAACCTTTTCCGTGGCACATAGAGCAAGTGACGTCAACCTCGACTGACGGCTCGGTGAACGGAAAATAGGACGGGCGAAGTCTGACTTTCGTATCTTTGGAGAAAAGTTTTTCCGCAAACGTTTGCAAGCACCCTTGCAAATCGCCCATAGTGATGTGTTTGTCGATGGCAAGTCCCTCGAATTGATTGAAAATCGGGCTGTGTGACGCGTCTTCGTCGCTCCTGTACACTTTGCCCGGTGAAATTATACGGATAGGCGGCGCACCTGCTTGCATAACGCGAGCCTGAACTGCGGAAGTTTGCGTGCGAAGCACGATGTTGTCATTGATATAGAAAGTGTCTTGCATATCGCGTGCGGGATGGTCTTTGGGTACGTTGAGAAGTTGGAAATTGTACAAATCGCTTTCGATTTCGGGTCCTTCCACGACGGAAAATCCCATACCCGAAAAAATATCGATAAGTTCTCTCGTAATGAGCGTGAGAGGATGCAAAGTGCCGATATTTTCACGATTAGACGGCAAAGTAACGTCGATTTCTTCTGCTTTGAGGCGAGCGAGTTTTTCTTGCTCAACGACTTGCTCGGTCTTTTGATTGAGCACAGTTTCGACAGCCGAGCGCAATTCGTTGACGAGTTTGCCCATCATCGGACGATCCTCTTTGGGTACGTTTGCCATATCTCTCATAAGCATAGAGATTTCGCCGCTTTTGCCGAGATATTTGACTCTTACGTCGTTGAGATCTTGCGACGTTTGAGCATTCTCGATCATTTCGAGAGCAGCATTTTTGATAGCGTCCATTTTTTCTTTCATAACTACTCCTAAATTCTTCGCACGCGTGGTGCGCGTACGCTAAATATCTAAAAAATAATATCAATATAAAATTAATAAGTCAACAAAATGTGCCAAAACACCTGCAAAACATCCCAAAATCATGTCAAAATGCAATCAAAAATCAAAAAAACGTTGCAATTTGCTCATAATTATGTCGAAAAAAAGTAATTCTTATGTG
>CAVFCJ010000066.1:0-5116 GCA_963620965.1 bacterium | reverse complement strand
CATAATTATTATCGAAAAAAATTTATAAGCATACGGAAAAAAGACGTTCCAAACAGTGAATTTGGCAATATCATAACATTATTTCTTCACTATGACGGTGATATCGAGGGGTTTGTTTGCAAGTCGGATATATTTCGTTCCCTCAATTCGCGTGTTGCCGAGATAGATTTTGGTATCTTCGCCACGCTTTATGTGCATAGTATGCTTAATGCCGTTGTTTGAAAACGTGACGTCTGCGCTGTCGATATTTTCTGGCAAATGCGGAGATATGCGCAACACGTCGCCGAGAGTGGAAATTCCAAAATTTAAATTGCTAAACTTGTATATTGGTTCAAAACTATTCTCGAAATCGATTAATTTTGAAATACTTTTGTTTTCTTTCGTTGCTTTTTTATCGAAAAATACTCTCATAAAGAAATCCGAACTCAACGCCGCGCCGAGCAACGCAATGTCCTTTTTATAAGAAAGAATACAAATCGATTTATTGAAAAAATCCGCTTTTTTCACTTTGCTATGCCCTGCCGAGGCACTTTGCATATACTTTTCAACTCGTATCGCATACATAAATTCGTCGAGGTTTTCCTTTTCGCTCAAATTGCTTGCAAGCGACAAAAAACCGAATTTTTGATTTTCGGTCGCATTTTCAAAACAATCGAATTTATCGTATATTTCAAGCGGCGTATAGTATCTCGAAAAATCAAAATTCAGCACAGATTCAACACTGTCGCAAAGTTTCGAATATGTCATATACAATCCGTCGATAACACCGTTTAGGCTATCTTTGTCCTTCTTTTGATAATTCGATTCGAGCATACAAAGTTCCAAAAACAATTTTGATTTTGAAAAACTCTTATATTTTTTGTTGTCAAACGCCATTCCGTTGTCTTCGACGTACTTTTTTGCAAGATTCATCGCCTTTGCCACCGTGTTCAAATTTTCAAAGATAAAATAGATTTTTTCAAGAATAACATACAAAAATGCCTCTTTCATCGTCGTTATCTCGGCAAAAGTAAGCGTTTTGAGCCTGTTATGCTCGTTTGCAAGCGTTTTGACCCTATCCTCGACAAGAATCCAACCGGTAGAAGCAAGGCAGAATCTTGCAAGTTCCACCGCTCTCGGTTTGCCGTTTACGCTCGGATTGTCGCAAAGCACGCTGAAATCTATTTTACAAATCTTATCGACAATCTGCCTATCTTCGCAAAAAGTCGTGAATATCCCCTTATATTTTTTTCTTTTCAGTTTGAAAAGCAACCATTTTATATTTCTTTTGCACTTTTTATCTTGGATTTCGCTTCCCTTGTCGGGCGATTGAAAATCGAATACGAGAAGTTTGGATTTTTCCTCGTACTCGGCGTTTGTAAGCACGGGAAAATACACCTCTTTTGGATTCCTTTTCAAAACCATATACACGATGAAAAAACACCGTAACGACCAATATCGTCAATGCGTACGCCATACGGCGATTATTGCCAGATTTTGCTCGAAATAGTAATTCTAAATCAACATATTTTCAATTTTGGTTGCAAAATATTGCCATTTGTGTTTTAATTTTAATGCGAGTTAGCCGAACGGTCGCGTGAAATATTGAGGAAAGTCCGAGCATCACAGGGCAAGGGTGCCGGGTAACTCCCGGTGAAGGCGACTTCAAGGACAGTGCAACAGAAAAAAACCGCCGCATATGCGGTAAGGATGGAAAGGCGAGGCAAGAGCTCACCCGCAATTTGGCGACAATGCGCGATGTAAACCCCACTCGATGCAAGATCGGGAGTACGAAATGTGGCCCGCAAACTCCCCACATCGCTTCAAGCGTGCAGAAATGTACGTTGTAGATAGATGACCGTTTAAGACAGAACTCGGCTTACAGACTATCTCGCAAAATGAAAAAAGAAGGCGCAAGAGCCTTCTTTTTTCTTATATATGATATATTTATTTTAGTTTTATTTGTACTGCGTTTAGATTTATATATTTGTCGCATTTCACGATACGATTTGACGTAATTGCGACTGTTGCGACGTAATCTATCCTTTTTGCATTTCAAATAATGCGGGCAAAATTGCGGCTTATTTCAAAGAATCTTTGTATCTTTGCGCGTTTGCTTTCATCTCTTTTGCGTGCGGCACTGCGTATATTGAATAGTCGTTTCCGCCGATAAGCCTTGCCACCTCGTCCGTATCGTCTTCGAGCAAATCGACGTGAGTCAACGTCTTGCCGTTTTCGGTGGACTTCGAGATGAGATAGTGATTGTCCGCCATAGAAGCGAGCGACGGCATATGCGTCACGGCAATGACTTGTCTTGCACGCGAAATGTTACACATCTTCTCGGACACGACCTGAGAGATATTGCCCGAAATTCCGGTATCTATCTCGTCGAAAACAATAGTGCCGATGTCGTCAACGCCCGCGAGAATGTTTTTGAACGCAAGCATAAACCTCGACATTTCACCGCCGGAAATGATTTTTGCAAGCGGTTTTAGAGGCTCGCCTACGTTTGGCGAAATCATAAATTCCACGCTGTCTGCGCCGTTTGCGGTGATTTGATCGACGTCGTCCGTCGTGTCGATTTCGACTTTAAACGTCGAACCGCCCATACCCAAATCACAAAGTTCTTTCGTGATGTGTTTTTCGAATTTATCTGCGATTTTACGTCTTTCCAGCGAGAGTTTTTTCGCGCTTGCAAGCAACTTTTCGGCGGCAACAATAATTTCTTTTTCGAGTTGTTCCACTCTTTCGGTTGCGTTCGAGAGCATTTGCGCTTCTTTTGTAGCTTCTTCGTAGAATTTTTGCAAGGATTCGTAACTTCCGCCATACTTACGCAAAATCGTGCGCACGACTTCCAGTCTTTCCTCAATCTGCTCTGCCGAGCGCGAATCGAAGTCGAGTTTTTGAAGCATATCAGAAAGAGTTTCGGATATATCCGTAATTTCAACCTTGCAAGAATCCAACCTATCCACGATAGGCACGATGTTTTCGTCGTATGAAGAAATGGTGTTCAAAAGCGAGTTTGCGTTCTTTATTGACGCACTCACGCTTTGCGAATCGTATCTGTCCAAAAGGTTTTTCGCACCTTCGAGCGCGGATATGATTTTTTCCATATTGCGAATACGCTTGCGAGCGGAAAGAAGTTCGTCTTCCTCGCCCTCTTTTACGTCCGCCTTTTCGATTTCGTCAATCTGGAAGGATAAAATATCGAGTTTTCTTTCTCTTTCGTCGGCATTTCCGAATCTCGAAAACTCTTTTTTAAGCGACATGTAATCGTCAAAATCCTTTTCGACTTCGCCCTTTACCGTAGCGATTTTCTTTTCGCCGAGTTTGTCGAGAAGTTTGATATGATTGGCGCTTTTAAGCAGCGATTGATGTTCGTGCTGACCGTGAATATCGACGAGAAGTTCGGTAAGGCTTTTAAGTGACGATAACGTGGAAATTCTGCCGTTAATTCTGCACTCGTTTTTGCCGTCCGCACTCATTTTTCTGCGCAAAATAAGCACGTCTTCGACTTCAATTCCCAAATCGTCGAGGCAATCCTTTACTGACGGCGTAAGATAATCATCGAACACCGCCTCAACGCTCGCCTTATCAGTACCGAAGCGGATGAGAGATTTGTCCGCGCGCTCGCCCAACACGAAATTGAGCGAGTCGATGATAATCGACTTGCCTGCGCCCGTTTCGCCACTAAGGATATTCAAACCGTTTTTGAGTTCGAGTTCGAGTTTATCGATGAGCGCGATATTTTCGATTGAGAGTTGGCAAAGCATAATTCACCGCCTTCGATAATATGTCAAAAAGCAATATTTTGTGTTAATAAAGTCTGTTTGCTTCGAGCAAATCTTCGAGACGCCTGCGGATCGTTTCAACGTGTTCGAGGGAATCCACCGCCACGAAAATCGTATTGTCGCCCGCAATAACGCCGAGAACTTCGTCGTATGAAAGTTTGTCAATAAGTTCAGCGGCAGGACCCGCGCTGCCCGTTTCTGTTTTGAGAACGATGAGATTGCCCGTGCTCTTGATTGAAACGACCGTGTTTTTGAACATGCTCAAAAATTTGTCTGCGGCGCTTGCCTCTTTCGTCTGTTGTGCGGTGTATTTATAATGTCTGCCGTCGCTCGAAAGAGTTTTGATGATGCCCATTTCCTTGATGTCGCGCGACACTGTGGCTTGGGTAACCGAAAAACCTTCGCTACGGAGGTAATCCACAAGTTCTTCTTGCGTATCGATGTCGTGCTTTGAAATGATATCTAAAATCTTGAGTTGCCTGTTAGTTCTCGCCATAATTTCACCTTATCCTCTGGGATCAACCAAGCCCCATCTGTTCATTTTTTGCAGCAATTTCTTGAAGAAATTGTTGTCTTTTATCGCCAAAAACTTTATGTTTCGAGCGGATTTTTCAACAAAAACGATATTTTCTCCCTCGATATCCGCTACGTTCTCGCCGTCGGCGCATACAAGCGCTTTCTCACCTTTTGCAAGCCGCAATTCGATCTTGGATTTTGCATTCACAACGAGCGGACGAGAATGCAAAGAGTGCGCGCAAACAGGAATAATAACGAGCGCGTCAACGTCGGGCGCAAGTACAGGACCGCCAGCCGACAGCGAATACGCCGTAGAGCCTGTCGGCGAAGACACGATTGCGCCGTCGCTGTGATAAGAATCCACAAACTTTCCGTCAACGTAAACGCCTATGTAAATCGGACGCGACGTTGCGCTTTTAAGCACGATTTCATTGAGTGCTTTGCTACAAAAATCATCGAATCGCACGTCGAGAATCGCCCTTTGTTCGGTTTTGCCCTCCAAAATTCCGTTTGCGATTTCGCTTGCCGAAGAATCTTTTTCAAACTGGGTCAAAAATCCAAGATTTCCGATGTTTACGCCTGTTATGACCACATCTTCTCTCAGGTTTTTCACCGCTTCGAGAACCGTGCCGTCGCCGCCGAAAACAATCAGATTGTTGCAATCAAACGGAATATTTTCCCCATCCTCGATTTCGAATACGTCAAATCTGTCGTCGTCTTTAAGCGAAGCGACGATTTTGTTCATTTCATTTGAATATTCGGCTTTTGTGAAAATTGCGATTTTGGTTTTCATAATCATTGGCATTATACAACATAGAAAGATTTTATTC
>CAVFCJ010000065.1:0-7870 GCA_963620965.1 bacterium | reverse complement strand
TGCGTGCGCTCTCTCGTGCGTGTATAATGGGTATACTATTGATTTAATACTCATTATATGAGGTTGATATGAAAAAGAAATTGATTGTCGCAACAGCCCTTGTTTTGGTACTCGCTATGAGCGTGACCTTGTTTGTCGGCTGCGACGAAATCTTCAAGAAGAACGACAAGCGCGACGCCGAACAAATCGTCGCATCGGTCACCTATGAGGGTGAATTCGGAAAGCAAACGGAAAACGTCTACAAGTTTGAGTTGGCATCGAGTTTCAACGCTTACGCATACTATTACGTTAACTACTATGGTATGACGTATGAAGCTACTGCAAACTACCTTGCACAATCCCTTGCGCAACAGAAGCTGCTTGTCCTTTTCGCAAAAGAGAAGGTCGCAAAACTCGAAGGCAAGACGTCGCTTCCCGCAAGCATAGACGAATTGCTTTCTGCAGCGGAAAGGAACAAGGCAATCGAAGATACGAACGAGAGTTTGCTCGATTCGCTCGTGTCGACGGTTGAGAGCCTCATCACCGAAGATAACGCAAACACGACGACGTCCGACACAAAGAAGGATGCAACCGAAACGAAGGTTACAGAACCTGTTTACGTCAGATTCGAGTCCAACGGCGGTTCGACGGTTGAAAAACAAAAGATTCAAAAGGGCAGCTTTGCAACCGAACCCGACGATCCCACCAAATCCGGCTATACGTTCTATGGCTGGTACGCCGATGAAAACCTCACCGGTGAGGAATTCGATTTTGAAAACACCGCCGTTAGCGAAACAATCACCCTTTACGCAAAGTGGGTAGAATACATTTCGCCGCGCACCGAACTTCCCGAAGCCGAGGAAGAGGACGATTACGATCCCGACAGCACCGAAGAAGTGGAACTTGCGGACAAATTCTTCTCGGCTGAGTACAAAGCGCAGTTGCTTGACAGCACCAAAGAAGACAGCCTGTTTACAACCAAATTCCTCGAGGCGGACTTTGTGGACAACATCGTCGTTGACGAAGGCAAGACCCTTGTCTCCGTGCTTACAGATTATATCAACGAAGGTCTTTCCGAGATGGAAACCAACCTCAAAAACAACCTTTACAAGGACAATATCGAGGATTGCTACAACTACTATCTCGATTCTCAACATCAATCTTTGCTTGTTGCAAGACTCAAACGCATGGTCGGCAACAGCGCAACCGTGACAGAGAAAGAAATCAAAGAAGAATTCGAAGCGCAAGTGGCAAAGAACAAAGAAACCTTTGCGAGCAGCGATACTTCCTATGAATCCGCACTCACCAGCACGCTCAGCAAAACGTACTATCATCCCCAAGCGGATCAAGGTTACGGCTTTGTCATCAACATCCTTTTCAAACTCGATTCAGAAGGTATGAAGACGCTCAATGCGACGGCAAAGAACGATCCGACCAACGTCGAAGCAATCTTGCTCACACGCAATCGTCTTATCGCGGATATGACAGCATATGTTTCCAATCCGAAATACGATTTGACTGCAGTTGTTGAAGACGCAGACGGCAAGGAGATTGAATTGCGCGACCCGATGACCGACGAGAAGAATCCCTACAACAATGTAGGCGAACAAGATACGTCTTATCAAGCTGAGGGCGGAAACAATTACAACCAAATCGTTGAGTTCAAAAAAGTCGATGACAAATATCAAATCGTATACAACGCAACCGAGCATCCTGCAATGGCATACTTGTCAAACAAGGTTTCCGTGTTCGACAAGGACGGTCAAGTTGGTTTGATCCATCAAATCCACAACAGTTTGAACCAAGTAAAGGCGGCGGTCGAAAATGGCGACCTCACCAAAGAGGAGGGTGTTTACTGGCTCCGTGAAGTCGCAACGACGTGGGCATACCTCGTCAGCGACGATTCGGGAGCAACGAGCAGCGACTCCAACAACAACGGACTTGGCTATCTCGTTTCCCCCGAAGGCAAGGATAGTTCTTACCTCGCAGATTTCACGGACTACGCTCGTAGCCTTATCAAAGAGGGTACAGGCTCGTTTGCAAACGGCGACGTAACGACCGCTATGTTTGCCTCAACTCTTACCTCCGACGGTCAATTCGCAGGCGACAAGAAAGCGTTTGTGGTTGCAGACAGCCTCGTTTCCGACGGAGAAGCAAGCGCAAGCGATAACGCATACGCAGGCGTGTTCGTGCTTCTAAATTCCTACACGGTTTGGGACGCTAACAACGTAAGTTCCGACGCCGAAAAGAAAGGCGACGTTTTGGGATCTATGAGCGACCATACGCTTCCTAGCAACTACGTTATGACGTTTGCAAAGAAGTCCTCTGACGCAAAGACGCTCTACGATGTCATCTATGACACCATTCTCGAAGCCAAGAAGAACGATCTCTACAACTCCGAAGTCAACACTATGGTTGCAGAGAAGAAAGACGGAATCAAGTATTTTGATAAGGTTATCAAGCAACTTTACAAAGACTTGACCTAAGCGCGCTATTGAGCGAATAACTTTGTCAGGCACGGCTTGTCTCAAAATCGTGTACGTTATGTACACTGGGTTTTGATTCAAGCCGTGCCTTTCGCGTTCTTCATCTCAATATCGCGGTTTTATATTAGTATTTTGTAAGGCGCACTTATGAAATAAACGGAATGTGTAATTTCAAAGACGGAACGCGAGTCGATAGGTAACAACTGCTCCCGCTTCGCTGGATTCCCACGCTTACGCTCCACGGTGATTGTGCGCATTTTGCGCAAGCCTACGGCTTTAATTTGCACAAGTGCAAATGCAATCACTCCAAAAATATCGACGTTCGGAAACCCTTGCAAGCAAGTTTCCTCACTCGACATTGACGGAATGACAACGAATCATTCGGCTTCGCAGCCTCCGAGACGTTGCTCGTAGACAGGCGGAGCCATTGCTCAAACGGCGTTGCGGCAATGTCAATCGCCCACGTCGTCATTCAGAGCGCAAGCGTGGGAATCCCCTAAATAGAAACGTAAATATTTTGGGCGATTGCAAAAAACCGCACTTGTTCTCGCAATCACTAACCGCGCAGAAAATCTTTGCTATTAGTTTAAGCAAAGTACTTTACTCAAATGTCGGTTTCGCAAGATTGTCTGCTTGATGTTTTTTTGAATCATTCGGCTTCGTAGCCTCCGAGACGTTGCTCGTAGACAGGCGGAGCCGAATAATATGTAACGATGAAGAATCGTTGTGAGCATCAACTTCCGCCGTTGCAACTGCCGAGTCGCCTCGAAGTTGCAACCCCTTACGTCACAAACAAATGCTCTGATTTGTTTGTGACAGGACGTTTGCGCCAAAATATTTGTCAAGCCATCTTGAAAAGATGGGTGACAAGTGTTTTGCATTCGGCGAAACTCAAAAAAAAGGAAAACCCCACAAAACGTGGGGTTTTTCCTTGCCGGCATAGGGAGGATAAAAAAAGTGCCGGCTATAATTGGGGAGAACTGTTTTGGGTGAATCTCACAGCGAGAGATTCAAGTTTTGGTTGAGCTCATTATTGTTTGCGTTTGATGCCCATTCAATAAACTCTCTTATCGTTGACACCGAAAGCGCAAAGCCCATGTTGTCTATGCTTTCGTCAACAAGTTTGGATTCCACAATTCCAACGACGTTGCCCAAAATGTCAATCATCGGACCGCCGCTGTTGCCGCCGTTGACCGCCGCGTCCGTCATAACGAACTTGCCTGATCCCCAGCCTGAAATCGTGATTCCCGTTTGAGATATCGTTCCCACCGATACGCTGTTGGTTGTTCCAACGCCTTCGGGGTTTCCGATCAATGCGACGTCCGAACCTCTTTGCGCATCGCTAAGCGCAAGTTTGAGGGGAGGATGCTCTTCGTTTGAGGGTTGACCGCTCACAGTGCTACTTCCGCTGACTTTGCCGACGATTCTCAAAAGAGCAATGTCGGGATCGTCCGATTCGGCATCGAGGTGATCGCCTTGATATGCGCCGTATGCCACAACTTCGAGTTTATAGTAGTTTGACGTATCGCCGTCGAACATACAAATTATTGTGCCATATGAAGCCCACTCGTAGGACACTCTTCCCATACCGTAGGGGTAATATTGTTGGGTTTTTGTCGCTTCGTATCTCACGCAGTGAGCGTTTGTGAGCAAATATCTTTCTCTTGTACCGCTCGAGTCGGTGTCGGTAATCAAAAATCCGCTTGCAATGCCGCTATACGAGGTTGTCGACGGATTTACGTTGGACGCAGTGTACATATACAGTCTTGCCACAGAAGCCGATTTCTCGTTTGCAATCTTGCCGACTGAACTGTTGAGTGCTTCCAAAGCCTTTTGCGTTGCGGCATTTGTCACGTCATCGGCGATATCCGTTTCGTTCAACGCTTCGTTGACCGCTGTGCGATAGGCTTCTTTCATATCTGCGGAGATCGAAGCTGCGTACTCGTCCGCAATCGTCTGTTTGAGGCTTGCCAACACTATTACGTTGACAAGTACGACGACACACATCACAACCGCAAGCACCACACACAAGATTCCGACAGGGCCGAGCTTGTTGTTCTTCGGCGATGGGGTGTGATATACGGGCGTATGTTCGGGTTGTGAATTTCTTTGATCGTCAAAGAAATCGTTAAAATCGTCCATACCCTTGCTCCTTAATTATCTTATACCCAAATATTATGTTCTGACAATTAAATTTTCATTAAATTTTGCAATTTTTTAAAAAAATTTTTCCATAAAATCCAAAATATGCAATGAGTCGGCAAAAGTTGACAAATATTGTTATATATAATAGAATATAAATGCAAAATACCAAACAATATGTAGCGTTTGTCTGACAAAATTCACACAAGGCGCGACATGGAGGGCATATGGCAGCCATATTCTGCGACACCGATTGCGAACTTTGGTACACTCACGCACGCGAATTGAACCTTGAAGTCATTCGTATGCCTTACATAATCGACGGCGAGGAAAAGTTGTGCGATCTCGGCGAAGAAACGGACACGCATGATTTTTACACGAAAATGAGAAACGGCGCAAGTGCGTCTACGGCAGGTCTTAACCAACAGATATATTACGACACTTTCGAGCCGTTCTTCAAAAGAGGCGAGGACATTTTGTACATCGCGTTCTCGTCCAAACTTTCGGGCACTTTCGAGTATCTCGATCTCGCCATTGCCGAACTCAGCAAGCAATATCCCAACGTCAAATTCAAAAAGTTCGACACCCTCAACATCTGTATGGGTGCGGGGCTTTTGGTGTATATGGCGAGCAAGTATTGCAGAGAACACGGCGACGACATCGACGCAACCTATGCGTATCTTGAAAGGAATGTAAACAAAGTCGGCATCTACTTTGTTGTCGACGATATGAAATATCTTGCTCGAGGCGGCAGAATCTCGCCCGCAAAAGCGAAAATCGGCAACCTTATGAACATTAAACCCGTTTTGACGGTCGAGGACGGCAAACTCGACGTATGCGCAAAGCAAAACGGCACGAAAAAAGCGTACAAATATATGCTTGACATGTTTGCAAGCACTTACGAGGATATCGATAACGCACCCGTCGTCATAGTGGACGCTGATTGCGGCGACGTTGCGGACGCTTTTGAGGAAAAGGTCAAAGAAATAAATCCGTCAGTGACCGTATGGCGTCAGCCGGTAGGACCGGTTATCGGTGCGCACGCAGGCCCTGGTACGCTCGGCTTTATATTTATGAGAAAGTAAAAGCAAATACTCGCAAATAATAGTTTTACAAAAAATAAAAGCAAACGTAGTTTTGCGCGATAAGAGGGCGCAGTCTTGAAAAAAACAAGAATTATTTTCGTTCTCATAGTTTTGGTTTTATGTATTGCTTCGCTTACGGCTTGCAGCAGAGCGGAGCAATATTTTGTATACGGCACGACGCTCGATATTCAGACTACCGGCATAAAATCCAAGCAAACGGTTGACGATATATACGGTTATATATCCTCTCTCGAAAGCGTGCTTTCGCCGACTGTTGAGGGTAGCGACGTATATAGAATCAATCATTCAGAAACGGGCGTAGCGGTTGCTTGCAGTGAAACAACCATGCAGATTATGCGCATTGCGACGGAAGTGTTCGAGGCTTCGGGCGGTGCGTACGACCCCTCGGTTTATCCGCTTGTCAGACTTTGGAAGTTTTCGGGGGATTTGTATTCGGATACGGTGGAATTTACAGTGCCGCAAGACAGCGAAATTCAAGCCGCTTTGCAGCTCGTAGGACTTGACAAAGCGTTTTCGGCAGATTACGAAAACGACACGATAACCAAACTTATTGACGGTGCAATGCTCGATTTCGGCGGCGTGGCAAAAGGGTATGCGGTTGAAAAATCACTCGCTTTCGCAAACGGAAAAACGCTCGTGAATCTCGGCGGCAATATAGGAGCAATCGAGGGCAGTTTCAACGTCGGCATCGCAAATCCGCAAAGAAAGGGCAGAGAGTTTATCAATTCCTATTTTGCAAAATTCCGCCTTCTTGACGGTGAGTGCGTGTCCACAAGCGGCGATTACGAAAGATATTATATCGTGCAAGACGGTGACCACGAAAGAATATATCATCACATAATAAATCCGTTTACCGGCATTCCCGCAACGACGAGCGGCGAGGACGGAGTTGTGTCCTGCTCGGTCGTCACCAAAAACGGTGCAATCGGTGATGCGGTTGCGACTGCAGTCGTCGTGCTCGGCAAGGAAAAGGGTGCGAAACTTATGCAGGATTTGGGGCTTGTCGGACTTATTATCGACGGCGATATGAACGCGTATATAGCCGGCGATTTCGACGTGGAACTCAAAGCCGCAACGTACATCGTTAAGGAAGAAATAGATTGATTTTCGGCAGATTATGAGCAAAAACCAAGCGACGAAAAAAGAAAAAAACAAGGTTTTCGACGGACTTTTCAAGAAGGGGGACGTCGGTTTGCTTGTTGTCGTTTTGGTGCTTGTTGCGCTTACGATTGTTTTTGCCATCAAAGCCGACGCGAGCGAAGCCGACGTGTACGTCGACGGGAAACTCGTATACAAACTTGATTTGAACAAGGACACAACCGTCGAAATTCTTGACGGAAAAATGCAAATAAAGGTTGAAAACGGCAAGGTTTTCGTTGCTCACAGCGATTGCAAAAATCAGTTGTGCGCACACGCCCAACCCATTGGCAAAGAGGGCGGCGTAATCGTGTGTCTGCCAAACAAGGCGGTCGTGAAAGTGGTGGCGAAGGAGGTTGACGCAATAACGTGAAAAAGCCTAATAAGTTTACCGCTCGTCGCGTTGCGCTCTGCGGATTGTTCCTTGCGCTCGCGCTCATAGTTTCCCTCATCGAAAGTTATATTCCGCCGATTATACCTGCGCTTCCGTATGCCAAAATCGGACTCGGAAACGTCGTGCTTCTTGCATGCTTCCTTCTTCTCGGCGTGGGGGAAGGGTATGCTGTGCTCGTGTTGCGCTGTCTTTTGAACGCCGTGTTTTCGGCAAATATGGCAAGCCTCATATGGTCGTTTCCGTCTGCGCTCGTCGCATATACGATTATGGTGGTGCTTGCAAAAACCAAGTTTTTCAGCATATGCGGATTGTCCGTTGTCGGCGGCATAGCGCATAATACGATTCAGATTTGCGTTGCTTCAGCCGTAGTTGCAAGCGGCGTGTTTGTGTATCTTCCGTATATGATGCTCGCAGGCGCGATTGCAGGCTTTGTGACGGGCATATTGTGCCACTTTATCGTCGTTTCGCTCAAAGACAAACTAAACGTCAAAGTCGATTCTTACGAATATCACAGAGAGATTGATTTGGAGTCGCAAGGCGACGACCGTAGCGAGCGCCGAGCTTGATGAACAGTACAAGCGACTGCGCCGTTTGGGTGCGTAGCTGGCGCACAAAGCGCAGTGGCA
>CAVFCJ010000064.1:0-7883 GCA_963620965.1 bacterium | reverse complement strand
AAGGCGACAGCCGCATTACGCTACGCTGGATTCCCACGCTACGCTCTGAATGACGGCGAGGGCGATTGACTTTGCCGCAACGCCGTTTGAGCAATCGGATTAAGGCTTCGCCTTCCGCAATTATTCATTATTAATTATTAATTATTAATTCAAACTAATGTGTTCCACGTCGTCGCGGGTGCTACGCTTGTAAATCACGATTTTGTTGCCGATTGCCGTTACGGGTTCTGCGCCCGTCTTTTGGCATACCTCGTCCAAAACGTCTTTGGTGTTTGCCTCTGCGTTGCGAAGGACGGATATCTTGACAAGTTCGTGAAGTTCGAGCGCAAGACAAATGTCTTTGACTTGGTTGTCGCCCACGCCGTTTTTGCCGATTTGGAAGATTGGATTTATCGTTTGCGCCATACTGCGAAGTTTTGCGCGTTGTGCACTTGTTATCATTGATTACCTCGATTGTTCGATTGCGCCGTGCAATCTGTTGAAACTGTATTTTGTCACCGATATATTAGCATTTTTGACGGCAGTATGCAAGCGTCACGACATTTTTCTGTCGACGTCGATGACGAAAAAGTATTTTACGGGGTCGTTTGCAAATTCTCGTTTCATAGCGTTTTTCACGTCGTCGAGAGAAAGTTTGTTGTCGTAGGGGATTACGACGTCGAAAATCATATTTGTGTGCGTTTGACCGCTGACGATGCGGAAATCGTGCAACGAAAGCCCCTCGTCGAGATTGACAAGCGCATTTTGCGCGCGAAGTTTGAGTTCGGCAAGTTTCTCGTTTTTGGTGTCCACCGGGTCCATGTGTATGGTGATTCTCACGTGCATTTCGTTCCAAAAGTCGTGTTCGATGTTGTCTATGACGTCGTGGCTCTTGGTTATCTCCACGTCTTGCGGCACTTCGACGTGCGCAACGACGAAGCAATGATTTTCGCCGTAACTGTGCACGACGAGGTCGTGAACGCCTATAACGCCGTCGTAGGAAAGTATTTTCGCCGTGATTTTGTCAACGAGTTCCTTAGGCGGCTTTTCGCCGAGAATAGGGGATATTGATTCCTTGATTAGAAGTATGCTCGACACGATGATAAACGCCGACACCGCGATACCCATTATGCCGTCCACGCTCACTTTGGGGCTGATTTTGTCGCCTGCAACGTCGATGACTATCGTCGATATCAAGACCGCGACTGTTGCAAGCACGTCGTTTCTGCTGTCCGCCGCAGAGGCTTTGAGCGCGCCGCTGTTTATCGCCTTCGAGAAGTCGAGATATATGAGCATTTGCACGAGTTTCATTGCGATTGCCGCGCCCAACACGACGTACGTGTATACGCTTACGCTCACCGCTTCGGGGGTAATGCACTTTTCAATTGACGATTTCAAAAGTAGTATGCCGATAAAAAGCACCGTGACCGACACGAGCAGTGAAGTGACGTATTCGTACCTTGCGTGACCGAACGGGTGGTCGTTGTCGGGCGGCGTGGAGGAAAGTTTGAATCCGACGAGCGTAACGACGCTGCTTCCCGCATCCGACAAGTTGTTGATTGCGTCCGCAACGATGGTTATGCTGTTGCCGACGATACCGACGATAAGTTTGAACACGCAAAGCAATGCGTTGGATATTATGCCGAACACGCCGGCTACAAGTCCGTAGCGAAAGCGCACTTTCGGGTTTTTCGTATCTTGATAATCGTTTATAAGCAGTTTGCGAATGAATTTCATAGTTTTATATTCTCTCTCGGTTGCTATTATTAAAATATTCCCCGAAAATCTCGATGTCAAGATTTTCGGGGAATTATGTGTTTTTATGTACCGCTTGCGTGCGGAGCACCTTCCACAAAGCAAGCACTCTCGCGGAATTGCGGTTTGAGTTTTCGCATGTCCTATTTTGAGAGCAAAGAGGGCTTGTGCGGTTAGTGATTGCGAACAAGTTTTTATTTCGGGTGTGGGCAGTGTCCACCCGAAATTATTAGTTATTAACTACTATTAATTAAAAAACGCTCGTAAGTTTTGCTTGCGAGCGTTTTGATTGGTTTAATCAAATCATTCCTTGTTCTCGTCGTATTTGTCGTGTTTTGCGTCGAGAGAAGGCGTTTCAACAGACGATGCCGCTTTCTTTTCTTTCTTCTTTGCAATCGGCTTTCTCACCTTGCGCACAACGTAGACGATTACAACCACTATGATGAGCACTGCAAGGACGATTGTCGGAACCATCCACCAGAGTGCTTCGGTGTTGAAGGTGTTGTCGGGCGTTTCGGTATCGCCGTTGTCGTCGTCGCTGTCGCTCGAACCGGACGTTTCGTTGGAAACTTGGCGAGTGAGGAGAGTTTTGTCCGTTGCGGAATCGGTGACCGCTTTGTCATATGCCGCCTCGTCGACTTCCTTGATAGTCACGTCGTCGAACATTGCATATCCGCTTGTGATGCCCGTGACGGTAGTTTCGTTGTCGACAGTTTCGGACTCGTACTTGCCGAGCGAGAGTTTGACGGTGACGCTTGTCACGTCGTCGTCCATAGTCTTGACGACAAAGGTGTATTTTGTCCACTCTTCCGTGTCTGCCGCTTTGATTGCGGTGAAGGAGAAGGGCTTGTCGGATTCGTTTGCAGAGCCGAGATAGAGTTCGATGTTTGCGCCGCTGATGTCGTCGTCTGCGGACATGCCGTAGGTCTTGACCCAGACGCTGACTTCATAGAAGGAAGCCTCTTTGAGAGTGAACGTGGAACTCGTGTAAGTGTAAGCGCTCTTTTCGGTGTTGTTGATGACGAGCATTTGTTTGCCGCTCTTTGCTTCGAGAACGCTGACGGGAATCCAGTTTGCTTTCTTCAAAGCAACGACTTTTTCTTCTTTGAGGGTCGCAATGATTTCTTCGTCGGTCTTGCCCTCGAATCTGGATTCTTTCTTCGCCTCTGCGACTTCATCGTCGGTGGGTTTTGCTTCGTCGCTGTCGATTGTGTAGTCTGCACCGAGAATACGAGCATAGTCAACTGCATTCTCGCCTTCGCCAACAGTTTCAACTTCATAGAAGTTGCTATCCGCATAAACGATGCCGCTCTTGGTTGCTTTGGAACTTGTCGTGCCGCTCACCGTGCCCGTCCAACCGTTCGGGGTTGCGAGACTCTTTCTCGATTCGATCGTAGATGAGAGAGAATCGAAACTGTCGGTGAGGAAGGAAAGTTTGTTGATGGTTTCGTTTGCAATTTCGGACGCTTGCGCTTTGTCGTAGACATCCTCGTCGATGGTGTTGTAGGTCACGTTGTCAAAGAACACGGTTCCGTTTGATTTTGCGTTTTCCGCTTTGAGTTCTTCTGTGCTGCCTTCAACGTTGCCGTATGTGGTGTCCTGACCGAGCCAGAGATTGAGTTTGACGGATACGCTGGATTGACCCGTGCGAATATAGAAGGTGTATTTTTCCCACTTCGATTCGGAAGCGGTCTTTGTTTCGACAAACGCGCTTGCGCCCGATTCGCTGTCAACGGACGACTCGCCGGTGAGGTAGATCGAGAACGTCGTGTTTCCGATCGTTCTTGCATAAACAGAGAGCGCATAGTAGCTGTTTGCCGAAAGCGTAACGCTGTTTGACGAGAAGCCTGCCGCATAACCTGTCGTGCCGTCGTTCGAGCCGATTGCGAGAAGTTGAGCCTTCTTGCCGGGCAAACTTGCAAGGTCGGTGTTTGTGTTATAGAAGTCGCCGTAGAAGGAATCGAACACGGACGAACCGATATTGGGGAACACCGCCGTCGTTTGGTCGCTGTGCTTGAAGGACTTGTTGTCATCCGTGTTCAAAGCGACAACGCCTGCAACGAGGTTTGATTCCGTCGTGTTTGGTTTCAAAGTCTTGTCGCTGAACGTCCAGTTTGAGGGCGTTGCGGCGGTTTTTTGTTCATTGAGGCTCTTGCCGTCTTCGAGGTTTTCGTCAGTGGCGTCGTAGTCGTCGAAAGCGCCGTTGGTGAAGGTGTAACTCGAAGAAGAGGAAGCGAGGTTGACGTTCTTGACGTATGTGCCTGTGCTTGTGCTGTCGTATACGGTTTGAGAAATGCTCGCGCCGTTGACGTTTGCAACAAACATAGAGCCGCTTGTGAGAGTGCTTGAAGACCAGCGATCGCCACTGCCGAGAGCAAACTTCAAGGATACTGTTGAGTCTTCTTTCTCGCTGCCTTTTACGAACATGGTGAGCTCGCACCAGTCGTTGAGATAGGGATCGAAACCGTCCTCAGTGGAGTTGGTGTTAATTTGAGAGAACGTTGTGAGAGTGGAATCGTCCTTGATGGTGTCGCCTTTCTTGATGAGATAGACGTATGCGCCGCTCGTTTCTTTGACGTCAATAGTCTTGACCCAAACCGAGATACGATAGAATTTGTTCTTTTCGATAGTGAAGGTTTGAGTTTCGATTTCGTAACGGCTGTCGCCGCTTATTTTGATTTGGTATGCGTGTTTGTCAACAGTGTCGTAGGGGAGTTCGTCATTTGTGAGTTCGACAACGCCTTCGCTCACAAGCCCCTTGACGAGCGGAGCGGTCGATGCCGTGAAGTCGTAGTTGGACACCCATCCTGTCGGGATGCCGTCGGTGTCGGCAATCACGTCGATGCCTTCTTGCGAGGATGAGCCGGTCGTGCTTGCGAGCATTCCGTCAAACGGCGCCATATTTGTGGTGGTGAGGTCGACTTTGAGACCTTCGTACGTGCTCATGCCCGCTTCCGTCAAGTCGAGAGTTTGTTTGTCGTTTACGCCTTTGACGTTGGTCGAAGGAATGTCGCTTTGGGCAATCTCTTTGAGGTTGAGTTCGTCCATAAAGAGCCAGCCGTTAGAGAACGTACCGTTTGCCTTGTACGTGGTTTGGGTCTTGTCGGAGTTCCAGTTTGTGTATTCGACCGCAGTGTTGCTCGAAGTGCCTTCGGTGCCGAGCCATACGGTCATATTGTAACTGTAGTCTTTGAATTGGTTGCCTTGAATGTAGAAGGTGTAGGTCTTCCAACCGTCTGTAGACGCACCGTAGTCAGAACCTGCCGCATAACTGTTTGAGTCGATCTTGGTGCTGCCAATAAACACGTTGTCGGACGGTGACGCCGAGATGCCCTTGATGACGATATCTTCGCCGTCGTTGCCCGAAAGGATGATGGAAGCGCCCGCGCCGTGTACACCATAGGTGTAAACGTTGAGAGAAAGTGCATAGAGTTTGTTCTTCTCAATGGTTATGCTGCGAGAGGACTTGACACCTTGAGCGGTCATAAGTTGTTGAGAGAGCATAAACACGTTTGTGCCTACCGAACCGTCGATGAGGTTTTGAATGTGGTTGTCACCCTCGGCACCTTCCTTGTAAGAGATTGCTTCGAGGCTGCCTGCCGGAACGTAGGGTTCTTTGGTGTCGCTTGCGCTCGATTTGGTGTAGTAAGTCGTGGAATATTTGCTGTAGTTGTCCGCAAACTTGCTCACGTCGATGATTGCGTTGTAGCCCAAAGAGGACGGTGCGGAATCGCTGTTGCCGCTGTTGCCCGTCACGAGCGACCAACCGTTGGGGGTTGCCGAAGACGAAAGAGAAGTCGTGCCGAAATCGAAGCGTCCGTTGGACACTTTGAGTGTTGCGGTTTTGGTTGTCTTTGCATTTTCGTTGTTTGTTTTTTCGTTGAGGACTGCTTGCGTATATTCGTCGCCGCTTTCGAGTTTTGTCAAAGTGAGGTTGTCAAATACAGCGTAGCCCGTGGTAAGACCCGTCGTGTAAGAGGCGGAATACTTGCCGAGCGCAAGCATAACGTTGAGCGTGGATGAGGACGAGGGCGAACCTTCGACAATCACGGAATAGGTGACCCATTGACCTTGCGTGTCGATTGCGTCAAATTCCGCATAAGTGTTGGAACTGACGTAAATGCGTGCGCCGGGCGTACCGGGTTCGGAGCCTTTGATGTCCTTTGTCAAAACGTCGACGGAAAGTTTGTAATAACCGCCTTTTGCAATGGTGAAAGAGGAGGACGTATAGCCGTAAGCGGTGGGACCGTGAACGGTTGTGCCGTCTTCGGTCGATGCTTCGGGCATATAAATCATAAGCGCGTTTTTAATGTCATCGTCATCGCCGTATCTGCCGCCGGTGACGAGCGCGTTGTAGAGGGAATTGTCATCGTCGTTCCAACTGCTCTTGTTTGCGTCATAGAGAGCTTTGTCGAGGCTGATTGCGCCTGCAGTGACGTCGTCTTTGTAGTTGCCCGACGAATAGGTCTTGCCGCCCGTCCAGTTGGTGATTGTGCGAGGATAGGTCTTGACCGAAGTGTCTACAACTTTGAAGTCGCCGTTGGAAATGAGAAGCCCTTTTGTGGCTTCGATTGTGGTTGTGGTGTCGTCCGTCGCGGTGTCGTCGTTTTTGTTGCAAGCGACGAACATTGTCGAAGTGAGCACGACGAGTGCGATCATCATTAGTGCTAATACTGCAAATTTCTTCTTGTTCATACCAAACCTATAAAGAGATTTATTTTGCTGGGACTTGCGCCCTTTTGATGTTTTGAATTACACTTTCACGCATATACACACGCATTGCATAAATCAATATGCTTTATTATTCTAATGCAAAAACAATATTTTGGCAATCGAAATTCATACTTTCTCGCAAATTAATAAAACTAAAAGTATGAAAAACGAAACCTATACAAATCGAATTGTTGCAAAAAACTTCTTCAAATATAACACGTCGGGGCAAAACGTGTCGGCAAAGCGCAAAGTCGCGATGTGTCTTGTCTCGTTATTTATAGGTGCGATAAACGGACTTTTCGGCGCTGGCGGAGGCATGCTCGCCGTGCCGTGCCTTACCTGCGTTTGGGGACTCGACGAAAAGAGCGCGCACGCAACCGCAATCGCCGTGATACTGCCGCTGTGCCTCGTAAGTTCAGTAGTGTACGCCCTCAAAGGAAACTACGAGCCGAGCGTGATTTCGCCCACCGTGATAGGCGTAACGATAGGCGGAATCGTAGGCGCGCTTTTGCTCAAAAAGATGACCGCAAACGCCTTGTCGTTCCTCTTTTACGCGCTTATGACTTTTGCCGGATTCAAAATGATTTTTGACTGAAAAAGCATTTTATCGATAAAATTCAAGCGATAAAGTGTCGATTTTGTATTGATATGAGGTGAAAATGCAATTTATATATTTTATTTTGGCAGGGCTGTTGGGCGGTATACTCGCAGGCATGGGAATGGGCGGCGGAACGCTCACTTTGCCCATACTCGTGCTTGTGATGAACGTTGCACAACTCACTGTGCAATTCGCGAATCTAATCGCCTTTTTGCCGTCGGGAACAGCCGCTCTTTTCGTCCATATCAAGAACGGTTTGGTGTGCAAAGAGAACTTGATTTATATGCTCGTTCCGTCGATAATCGCTTGCGTGAGTTGCTCGTTTTTCGCAACGGAAGCGAAAGGCGATTTGCTCAAAAAACTTTTTGGCGGATTTTTGGTGATCGTGGCGATAGTTTCTTTTATCTCAAAAATTGCGAAAGAGGTTAAAAAATCATAACGTTCACTCATTCGAGGCGTTCTTATAAATGGTATGTGTTTATTCGCAGACGTGACTAAAGCCGCCGTCCGCGAACTTGCAAGCGGACTTCTAACGAACACTCGTTCGAAGTGTACTTATTAACGGTATGTGCCTATTCGCAGACGGAACACGAGCCGCAAGGCGGCGAGAAAAGCGAGCGTCGAGCTTGACGGAACGTACAAGTGAACGGGCGAGTGTGGATTTTTTCGCCCGTGAACGAGTGACACGGCTTTCAGCCGATTTGTATTGCCAACAACCCGTTTACCGTTCGTTGCTCGCAACGAACTAGCGATTGCTACGAAGTCAATCGCGTCAGTGTTGTCCCCCCGCTACGCGGTCGCCGTGGGTTCCCTCAAATTTATGCAGAGGGGGAACGGC
>CAVFCJ010000063.1:3492-7884 GCA_963620965.1 bacterium | reverse complement strand
ATATATGATGATTTAAAATAAGACATTTTGTGCAAAAGTACTATGAAAAAATGTAAAAACTATAACTGTATATTCTAAAAATGCTATTTTAATAGAATACTTTTGAAAATATGTCATACAAAATATATGATTTGTTTAAAATGCTATTTTTAATAAAATTTCATTTTTGCGCCGTAATATTGCGGCGTTTTTCACTTTCGTTTTGGGTGAGTCATATTATGGAAGGACAAATTTTTGCGAGGTGAAAATGTATGAAAAAGAAAGTCGCGCTCGTGTTCGGCTCACGGTCGTTTGAAAGAGATATTTCAGTTATAACCGCTATGCAAACTCTAAACAATATCGACAAATCGAGCTATGACGTCGAGCCGATATTTGCTTACGAAGGGGATTTTTATATGGGCAAACTCGACTCAATAAAATGCTTTGCGCCATTCGACCCTCTGGTCCACAAGAAAGTGTTTTTGATAAAAGGCGAGTTTTACACTCTCAAAAAAAATAAATTGCAAAAAGCGTTCAAACCCGACGTCGCACTTTTTTGCTGTCACGGCGGAGAAGGTGAAAACGGCACGCTGCAAGCGTTGTTTGAGTTCAATTCCGTTGCCGTGACATGCTCGGATACTCTCGCTTCCGCATGCTGTATGGACAAGGTGCTTTCAAAGAGATTGCTTGAAAGTCTGCTCCTTAACGTGCTTCCGTACGAGGTTGTATCCAAGGATGAATTTGAAAACGACAGTGACAAAACTATTTCGCGCATTGAGGAACTTATCGATTATCCTATTATCGTAAAGCCCGCGTGCCAGGGAAGCAGTATAGGCATAGAAGTTGCAAAATGCAGAGAAGAACTGGATTTTGCTTTGCAAGTCGCTTCGAAATTCGACAAGAAAATCGTCGTGGAGCATAAACTCGACGATTTTGTCGAGATCAACTGCGCCGCATATTCAAAAGAAGGCCGAATCGTGATTTCCGACACCGAACAGCCGTGCAGTGCAAGCGATTTTCTTACGTTTTCGGACAAGTATTCGGGCGGAAAAATGAGCGTATGCGAGCATATTGTGCCTGCAAAAATCGGATCTTTGGAACTTATCGTGAAAGCAAACACGAAAAGGCTGTACGAAGAACTCGGACTTTCTGGCGTCGTGAGGATGGATTATCTCGTGGATACCAAGCGAAACAAGGTGTACATCAACGAGATAAACACAATTCCCGGCTCTATGGCATTTTATCTGTTCAAAGGCGTGGATGTTAGTTTTCAAAACTTGATTACCGACATGATCGAGGACGCGATTTTACGAAAATCCAAAGCGATAAAACCGAGTGTTTTCCGATCCGACGTGCTTAAAAATTTCACGGGTGGCTCGAAACTTGTCAAATAGGCGGTTTTGTATGATTTATCTGTGAGTTTTCCGCTTGCGGAGATAACGTTTTTATGCTAAAATATTTGCATAAAAATTCATTTTGAGGTGCGATATGGACAAAATCAAGATGACTACGCCGCTTGTGGAAATCGATGGCGACGAGATGACTCGCGTGCTTTGGCAATGGGTGAAAGATATTCTTATCTGCTCATACGTCGATTTGAAAACTGAATATTACGATTTATCCATTCAAAATCGCGACGCAACCGACGACAAAGTGACGGTAGACGCCGCGAAAGCGTGCTTGAAGTACGGTGTGGGTGTGAAGTGCGCAACTATTACGCCGAACGCTCAACGTGTGGAAGAATTCGGCTTGAAACGTATGTATCCGAGTCCCAACGCAACCATTCGCGCAATGATGGACGGAACTGTTTTTCGCACTCCCGTGCTTGTCAAGGGCATTACGCCGCTCGTTCCCGGCTGGACGAAACCTATTGTCATTGCAAGACACGCATACGGCGACGTGTACAAGGCGGTCGAGATAAAGGCGCATGGCGGAAAAGCCACTCTTTGCTGCGACGGGGAAGAAAAGTCGGTGTTCGATTTTTGCGGCGAGAACGGCATTTTGCAAGCGCAACACAACACGGATAAGAGCATAAGAAGTTTTGCAAAAAGTTGTTTTTCTTATGCGCTTTCGCAAAAACAAGATCTTTGGTTCAGCACAAAAGACACGATTTCCAAAGTGTACGACCATAGATTCAAGGATATTTTCCAAGAGATTTACGATACCGAGTACAAAGAGGCATTTGAGGCTTGCGGTATCGAGTATTTCTACACGCTTATCGACGACGCAGTGGCAAGAGTTATGCGCTCGCACGGCGGCTATATATGGGCGCTAAAGAACTACGACGGCGACGTTATGAGCGATATGGTGGCGACGGCGTTCGGCTCGCTTGCGATGATGACTTCCGTGCTTGTTTCGCCGAGCGGCGCATTCGAGTATGAAGCAGCTCACGGCACTGTCACGAGGCATTTTAGAAAGTATCAGGCAGGGGAAGAAACGTCCACGAACTCGGTTGCTACGCTCTTTGCTTGGACGGGCGCACTCAAAAAAAGAGGGGAACTCGACAACAATGCCGAACTCGTTGCATTTGCAAATCGTCTTGAAAAAGCGACTATTGACACAATCGAGAGCGGTGAAATGACGAAAGACCTCGTGGGAATTTTCCACCTCGACGGCGTAGAAGCAAAGCCGCTCAATTCGAAAGAGTTTTTGCAAGCAATCGCTTCGAGATTGTGATTTTAAAAACGCAGAAGTCGTGTTTGTCGCGACGAATCGCGTTTGATTTAAAAAATCAAAAAATATATCGATAGAATAACGAAAAGCACCCATTTGGGGTGCTTTTTGATTGTTCGAAATTTGGCTTGATTCTGTTAGGCAAAAATAAGCAAAGTATTTGACGTTTTAACCGATTGCGCTTCAATCGTGCGGCTTGGCGTTGCGTGCCGATTGCGTTTCAATTAAGCGTTCGTTTTGTCTTGCTCGACGGTTGAAGTCGTTGACTTTGCGTAAATGATGTTTTCGCCGATGATTTCGATTGCTTTGGCCGCGCCCTCGCGAGTTTCTTCGGGAAGGTAGATTATCACTTGCCTTTCAACGTCGAAGTCCTTGAACATAAAGAAGAAGAGTTTTTTTATCGTCGTGTCGTCGCGCTTGGGGGCAGGAGATTCCGAAAGGGTGATGACGCCGTCTTTGGTGCGAGTTTTTACCACTTGATTTTCGTACTTGATGTAGTAATCGTAAGTGACGAAGCCGAGTTTGTCGGGGGATTCCGTGCCGACGTAAACAATCACCGCCTGTTTTTCCCTGAAATCGATGTTGATTGTCTTGATTTCGCTATCGCCGGCACTCTGACCTTGAATGGGGTCTTTTAGGTTGACGACGTGCATCGGCTCTGTCATATATCCGCTTTCTTTCATAAACGAATCGGTGTCGTTAACCCACGTTTCGCGGTTTATGCAACCCAAAGCGGCTGATATTATCGTGAAAACCGCGCCGAGTGCGATTATGGCAAGCGATATGTTGGAAAGGGTGAAATAGTCCTTAAACGACTTTGTGCCGTCGTTGACAGTGGTTTTTTCCTCTTTTTTCGGCTTGTCGGGGTATTCCCAACCCATTTTTTTGTCGTAGAACTCGTAATACTTGCGGTATGCGGGGATTAGGGCAAGTCCCAAACCCAAACAAAGTGTGCCAGCACCTGCAAGGATGAAGAATATCATGGAACTTTTGAACGCAACAAGGGATGCTACTGCGTAAAACCACATAAGAAGGCAACCCAAAAACAGCGCGATCATTGTCGCTATCATCAAAACGAAGGGGATGTTGATGCCCACGCGTTTCCAAAACCCGTTTTTTTGAGTTGCTATCCGTTTCATATCGTTTATTATACTACCGCCTATTGCGCTTGTCAAAACAAATGCCCGAATTGTGGCAGTATTAAACGTTTTTCATACTGCGTTGTTCTAATTCGATTCGTCGCAAAATAGATTTATCGTAGGCGTGAGGGAAGGAATTAAACGAAAAAGAAGAAAAATCGACTTTTGGCGACATAATTTCTTCAATTTTGCACCTGCGCCGAGCATATAATCGGGGTGTTCGATGATTGTTACGGTCAAAAAAGCAAGTATAGTCGCGATTGCGTCGCTGATTGTCGCTTTTACGGTGCTGACGGCTTCCGTCGGCGTGACGAACAGCGCGGGCGTGTACTTTTGCAAAAGCACGAGAAAAGTGCCCGTGTACGGCGTGGATACCGACAAAAAGGTGATTGCGCTCACGTTTGACGCGGCGTGGGGCGCGGACAAAACGCAAGGTATTCTCGACATAATGAGCGAGTATAACGCAAAAGGCACGTTTTTCCTTGTCGGATTTTGGATTGACAAGTACGAAAAGGAAACCAAAGCCATTGCGGAAGCCGGATTTGAGATCGGAAACCACTCTCGCAACCACCTGAATATGCCGAAACTCAGCGAAAACGAG
>CAVFCJ010000063.1:0-3482 GCA_963620965.1 bacterium | reverse complement strand
GAAAACGAGATAGAAAACGAAATCGAGTACGTCAACGACAGAGTTTTCGATTTGACGGGCAAAAAGCCGAAGTATTTCCGCGCGCCGTTCGGCGACTACAATAACAAACTTATGACGTCGCTTGAAGGCTTGAATATGGTGGGCGTTCAATGGTCAATCGATTCGCTCGACTGGAAAGGCTTGTCGGCAAAGCAGATATACGACAGGGTGGTGCCAAAGGCAAAGAGCGGCGACATAGTGCTTTTTCACAACAACAGCGACCACGTTATCGACGCGTTGCCTATGGTTTTGACCGCTTTGAGAGCACAGGGATTCGAGTTTGTGACAATCGCCGACCTCGTGTTGACAGAGGGGTACACGGTAGATTCAAACGGAATACAACACAAAAACGCATAGACGTACAGGAGGATTTATGAGCTACGAACAAATGCAAAACAATCAAGTTTATCTTTCGGGGCAAATTGCGAGCGAGCTAGAATTTTCTCACGAAATTATGGGAGAAAAGTTTTACGATATGACGGTTTCGGTTGCAAGACTGTCGGGACAAAACGACGTGATACCCATCACGATAAGCGACAGACTTATGGAAGGCGGCGCATTTGAAATAGGCAATCTAATCGGGTTGATTGGGCAATTTAGAAGTTACAACAAGATTGTTGACGGCAAAAGTAAACTTGTGCTCAGGGTGTTTGTGAGAGAACTTTGCGAGTGCGATGACAACGCGCCCAACGTCATAGAAATAGAGGGCTATGTTTGCAAGCAACCCGTGTATCGCACCACTCCGTTCAAGCGAGAAATCGCTGATTTGCTCATTGCGGTGAACAGAGCATACAACAAATCAGACTATATCCCTGCAATCGCGTGGGGAAGAAACGCGCGCTATGCTTCAACGTTCAGAGTTGGCGAAAAAATACACCTCGTGGGGCGCATACAGTCGAGAGTTTATCAAAAGGCACTCGACGACGGAAGCGTCGAAGAAAGAGTGGCATACGAGGTGTCAATAACGAAATTCGAGCAAGAAAAAGAAGAAAACTAATCATTGACGGTTGAAAACCATTCTTTAACGGATCAAAGACAACCGTCAGCGGCTGAAAAGGGAATAATCGAGCAAAATCGATTTAATACAAGATTGCTTACGAAAAACCACAAATAACTGTGCATGAAGTACGGTTTTTGTGGCTTTTTTCGCATATTTGCTATTTACAATTCGTTCTTTTACTGATATAATAAATTATCCTATATTTATATTTAGGGGGAAATTATGAACCTAAAAGAGTATACGCTTAAAATCGAGTACAAAATCGGCGGTAAAATCAAAGAGGAATCCATTGAGTACGCTCTCGTCAAAAACGGATACGACGGCGAGAATTTGCACATAGTCGACGACGGCGATCAAACGCACGTCAAAATCAAAGTTTCGGCAAATGCGAAGGTTGAACTTACGCTTGCAGAACTCATATACGACCGCTATTTTGAAAACAACGAAAGATTTTTCGCAAACGGTTTTCAATCTTGGACGGCAACGAGAGAGTTTAAGAGAAATGACGTTCAGTACGGCTTGCGCTCGCTCTCGAAACTGCCTATCGTAAGGAAATTTTCGGGTGCGTCTGGCGATTATGCGTTCACCGAGTACGGAAAGGATTTGTATCACGGCTTTTCGTATACCTACTTCCGCAAGGACGACAAAGTGGAATTCGTCGGCTCGCTTAACGAGCGCACCGGCTACACGATTTTCTATGCGGATATGAAAGAGAACGTCTTTGCCGTACAAAAGGACGTGGAAGGCTTGTCGATTGAGGACGAATACGAGTTGTTCGACCTTATGCACGTTCACGGAACGTACGACGAGGTTTTCGACGCATACTTTGCCGAATATCCGCAAAAACGCACGGGCAGAGTGGACCACCTTGCAGGCTACACCTCGTGGTATAACTACTATCAGAACATCAATAAAGACATAATTTTGCGCGACCTCGAAGGACTTGCGCACGTCGGAAACACCGCAAATATCTACCAAATCGACGACGGATACGAAACCAAAGTCGGCGATTGGGATTTGGATTTGCAAAAATTCCCTGACGGTCTTGCGCCTATCGTTGAAAAAATCCACTCGCACGGCTACAAGGCGGGGCTTTGGTACGCACCGTTTGCCGCGCAGTTCGGCGCAAACGTGATAAAGAATCACCCCGATTGGCTCATACGAAGCAAGAAGGGCAGACCTATCCCGAGCGGTATCGCGTGGGGCGGATTCTATGCGCTCGACTTTGAAAAAGAAGAAGTTAGGGCATATATCAAAGCGTTTTTCGACAAGGTTTTCGACGAATGGAATTTCGATATGGTCAAACTCGACTTCCTCTACGCTGCCGCTATCGAGCCCCGAAACGGCAAAACTCGCGGTCAACTTATGTGCGAGGCTATGGATTTCTTGCGCGAATGTTGCAGAGATAAGATTATTCTCGGTTGCGGCGTTCCGCTTGCACCGTCGTTCGGCATAGTGGACGCTTGTCGCATAGGTTGCGACGCAGAAAATACGTTCAAGGAAAAGTTCTACGTCAAAGTTACGAATCAAGAGATTATTTCCACCAAAATTTCGATGCAGAACAGCGTGTATCGTCGCCATTTGAACGGAAGAATCTTTGCAAACGATCCCGACGTGTTCTTCTTGCGTGACGGCGGAATGAAACCTGCCGTGTACACTTGGACTCAAAAGAAACTGCTTGCGAAAATCAATCACATATTCGGCGACGTGCTGTTCGTTAGCGACGATATAGGCGAATATGACAGCGAAAAAATGGCTGTTTTGATTGAATCCTATCAAAAATTCAACGGAAAAGTGCTTTCGGCAGAGCATATCGCGCCCGAAGTCATCAAAGTGACGTACGTCGAAGACGGCAAAACGAAAATGCTTGTGTTTGACGGAACGACAGGCGACTTTATTGTTCAGTGAGCATTCACTGAACAGTGAAATTGCGCCGTCGGCGCAATGAAATCGTTGCTAACGCAACGGTGAAATTTGCGCCTTGCGCAAGTGAAATTGCGGCAGAGCCGCAGTTGAGGAATATTTGAATATTCCATAACCCAAACAAAGTTTGGATATCATCGTGTTAGCAGACGGAACGCGAGCCGCAAGGCGGCGAGAAAGCGAACGCCGAGCTTTCGTCACGCACAAGCCCATTTGCTCCAACCGCAACAAGTTGCAGTTGTTCGCCTTTGTGCTTTGCGTTCCTCGTCCCACACGCCAAAAACTGCGCTTTCATCATATAACTCAAACGCAAGTTCGCTTGTTTTTGACGTGCGGGAACCCTTGTGCGTGTAGTACAAGCGACTGCGCCGTTTGGGTGCGTAGCTGGCGCACAAAGCGCAGTGGCACGGCTTTCAGCCGATTTGTATTGCCAACAGCCCGTCTGCCGTTCGTTGCTTGCAACGAACTAGCGATTGCTACGAAGTCAATCGCGTCAGTGTTGCCCCACGCGAAGCGGACG
>CAVFCJ010000062.1:0-7945 GCA_963620965.1 bacterium | reverse complement strand
GTTTTATGCCGATAATGCAAAATATATTCATATATTTTATTTTTACTGCATTTGAAGCCGTATCCGCAATAATTGCTTCCGCAAAATCAACTTTTAATCATCAATTTATCGCATTTTCAATCGGTTTGACAATCGATTATACGATTGCGTTTACGTTCGGTTGCGATTTTGAGAATTTTACATTCTCTTTGCGATTTCTTCGAGCGCGCCGAAAGTGGCGTACACGTCGCTCATAGCACGGTGCGCATTCTCGTGTGAAATTCCGTATGCTTTTGAAATGGTTTCCAGTTTGCAATTCGGAAGTTCGGTAAGATAACGCCTTGCGAGCAACAGTGTATCGCAAAGTTCGTTGCCAAAAACATATCCGTTCTTTTCGCCGATTCTCGAAAGAATGGGGAAATCGTAGCCTGCGATATTGTGACCGCAAAGAATAGATCCGTGCGCAAACTTAAAAAAGTCGGGAATCACGCTTTCCACGTTTGGTGCGTCAAGCACCATAGCATTTGAAATATGAGTGATACTCGTTATCTCTTCGGGAATCGCCGCAAGAGGTTTTATGAGCGTTTGGAAAGTTTCGGTAGGCACGCCGTTGACAACTTTCAACGCCGCAAGTTCGATTATCTCTGCGACTTCCGTTTTTAAATCTGTGGTTTCGAGGTCGAATATAACAAAAGTTTTATTTTTGAAATAATCGCTTATGATCTTTTTCGGTTTTTCGGCATCTAACAAGGTCTTTTCAGACATATCTACGTATTTTTTCGGCATAACCGTAGTGTATTTTTCGGGCAACGGCTTGACGGACTTTAAGTGAATGCTGTCAAAATCGATGTCCGCCTCGAACATTGCGTTCACTTGAAAAGACCAGGCTCCCGAATACTGCGACCAAGTGACTTTTCCCATACATATGACTTGCGATTGCTCGTTTTGCGAAACGATTTTGTCCGCGTCCTCGTCTTTACCGACAAAACTCACGCCCTCGATTCTCGCCGTCGTGTCGTCGAGAACGAATTTTACAAACGGCAGCGTTTCGGCACCGCTCTTGGGGTCGTCGGGATTATATTTCTTATTTTTGTAGGATTTTTTCTCGATTTGCGAGATTTTTCCGCACAGAACGATATTGTCGCATGCGCCTTTTACGTCAACGATGTAGTTCGGCATTTGCGAAATACCGTCGATTTTGCCTCTCGAATACACTTTTTCGCCAACCCGCGCACTCACAAGTCGCAACGAAGAATCCGCATGCAAGGTAGTGTCGATATGCATATCCAATTCTTCCTCTTTTTGCACTGAAAAGAGGCATTCTTCGGCAATTATGTCGATGTTTTGATTGAAGGAGCAATCGAGGTACTCTTCGAGCCTTGCAAGCAAATCCCCTGCGGTCAACAGTTTGTACGTCGGCGTATCGAAAACAAACTTAACGTCTATGTCGTTGTCTCCCACCTCGATTTTGAGCGTATCGTCGTTTATTCGCCTGAAAATCATTTGATTCGTGCGGTTGAAAAACTCAGAAACCTTATTTTTTACGACGTTGTTGTCCGCATAAGTTCTTATGTACTGCACACTCACCTCAACCCCGGAAAACATTTGTTCGATGACGGATTGCACCCTCTTTTTGCTTTCCTCGTCGAAAGAGCGCACCTCGAATGCGGAAATAATAAACTTGACAACCAACTCTCTTTTGTCCTTGTAGTAGGTCGCACTGTTAAGTTTGAGCATCGGAAACTCGCCTTTGCTTCTTATAGTAAATTCTTCAAAAAACTTTGTAGCCATAGATTCCTCGCGGTTTTTGTCGAAAAGTATTCTATATTTTAGTCAAATTGATAAAACATCCTGCAAAATCTTCTCGAATTCTTGCATAAGACGTTCGCTCGGAACGGTTTTGTAGATCTTGCAATTGAGCAATATCACGCTCTTTTCTTTTCCGCCGGCAATGCCGAGGTCGCTGTGTTCGCCCTCACCTATTCCGTTGAGCGGACATCCGAGAACGGATATTTTGAGCGGCTTGTTTATTCCTGCCGTCATCTCTTCCACTTTGTTTGCAAGCCCTTCGACGTCTATTTCCGTTCTTGCGCAAGTCGGGCAAGCCACCACTTCCACGGCGTTTTTGCGAAGTCCGAGTGTTTGAAGTATCTTTTTGCCTGCAAGGACTTCCTCGCAAACGTTTGTGGAAAGCGAAACTCGAATTGTGTCGCCAATTCCCTCGCTAAGCAGCGTTCCTATGCCGATTGCAGATTTGACAAGCCCCGTGCGAAGCGTTCCCGCCTCCGTCACGCCGATGTGAAGCGGATAGTCGCACATACCCGACAACATTCTGTTTGCCTTGATATTGAGAAGCGTGTCCGAGTGTTTGATTGCAACCACGATATCTTTCATACCCACGCTTTCAAATACGTTTGCGCATTCGAGTGCGCTTTCGCAAAGCGCGCGCGCCTCGTCCATTCCTTTATATTTCGGGTCGAGCGAGCCGCCGTTCACGCCAACGCGCACGGGTACGCCCATATCAATCATTCTTTCGGCAAGCGGTTTTATTTGCGAAAAATCGCGCATATTGCCTGGATTCATACGGATTTTCTTTGCGCCCGCGTCGAGTGCCATATGCGCAAGTTTGTAGTTGTAATGTATGTCTGCAATAAGCGGCAAACCGCACTCTTTTGCGATTATGCCGAACGCTCTTGCCGAATCCTCGTCAGGCACCGCAAGGCGAATGAGGTCGCAACCGACCGCTTTAAGCGCGTTTATCTGCGCAAGCGAGCCTTCTATATCCGTCGTTTTGGTATTAAGCATAGATTGAACGGTTATAGGTGCGTCGCCGCCGATTTTCACGTTTCCTACGCAAACTTGTCTTGTTTTCTTTCGTTCTGTCATAATTTATCCTATTTATCCTTTCACCAAATGGAATATATCGAGGAACACCGCAAGCACGATCAACAGCACAAGTCCCACCGTGTGGATTATGCCCTCGATTTTTCTCGGCACGGGTTTTCTGAATATCATTTCAATCAGCGTAAACAGCATTCTGCTTCCGTCGAGCGCAGGAAACGGCAACAAGTTCATAACCGCAAGGTTTGCCGAGATTATCGCAACGACGTACAGAAAACTGTCGAATCCAAGCGAGGACACCTGCGCCATCATTTTGATTGTCGTAATCGTGCCGCCTGCACTCTCGATTCCTGTTTTCCCGGTTATCAATGCGCCAAGCGAGGCAAGAATCTTGAATACAATGAAGAAACTGAATCCCCAGGCTCTGCCGAAAGCGAGGAAAAACGGAAGTTTTGCGCGCGCAAGACTGCGAGTTATGCCGAATCCGTAACTGTAAAATCCGTCGGGATCGCCCTCGACAACGCCTTTTTGCACGCTCATCGAACTTTGTTCGACGATTTTTCCGTCCTCGCCGTATTTGACTACGACAAGCGCGATTGCTTTTGTTTGGTCGATTTCGCTTTGCTCTGCGTACTCGCCGAGCGCGCTTGCCAAAATCGGAGTTTCGAGTTTATTTCCGTTGACTGAATATATGAAGTCGTCCTCGTCAAACGGATTATAGTAGACTTTGTGCGCGTTGATTTTCACGCGTTTTTCGCCTCTCAAAACCCAAAAATAAGAATCGTCGGACAAATCCTTGAAAGCGTTGTCCAAGTCCTCTTGAAGCATGATGTTGACTTGCTTTCCGTTGATGTTGAGAATGACGTCGCCCTCTTGAAAAACGTTCTGATACGTTGCGGTATTGCGCACACCCACGACGTTTGGAAGCAACTGCCCGTATGCGGTAAAATATATCGTGATGATGACGATTGCGCTCAAAAAATTCATAAACGCGCCGGAAAACAGAACGATAAGGCGTTTCCAAGCCTTTTGATTGTTGAACGCGTCTGGGTCTTTTACGATATTTCCGTTTTCGTCTTTGACTTGATTTCCGTTTTCGTCAACCATTGCGCCTTCGGCGTCCTCGCCGTGAAAAGCGCAAAATCCGCCTATGGGAAAAGGACGAAGCGTAAACAATTCGCCCGTCTTTTTATTGCGTTTTTTGATGATTGCAGGTCCGAAACCTATTGCGAACTCGTCGATTTTGAATCCGAGCAATTTGCCGGCGGTGTAATGTCCGAGTTCGTGTATGACAATCATTGCCATAAGCGCAAGAACGGCTACGATGACGTAGCCGATATATGTGAAAACTTCGCTTGCGGTTGCGCAAATTAAGAACACTATTTCACTCCTATCACAGAATAAGTGTATTTTCTTGCTTGCTCGTCTATGCCAAGAACGTCTTCGAGTTCGACGTTTCCGACCTTTTTGAATTTCGCAAACACCTTTGAAAGTGCGGTTGCGATTTCGGGATATTTGATTTTTCCTTTCAAGAATTCCTCGACGAGAACTTCGTCTGCGGCAGATACCGCAATGCACGCGCCCTCGCCCGCATTTGCCGCGTCTATTGCGATTTTAAGACATGGGAATCTATCATAATCAGGTGCGGAAAAAGATAGCGAGCCGAGTTTTGCAAGGTCGAGCGGCGCAACGCTGTCTTTGCCGTGATCGGGATAATAAAGCGCAGTTTCAATTGCAAGTCTCATATCCGGCACAGAAAACAAGCCTTTCATACCGCCGTCGGTAAATTCGACGAGCGAATGAACTATGCTTTCTCTGTGCATAACCACTTTTACGTCTTTTGCTTCAACTTCAAAAAGGCGCATTGCCTCTATGACTTCAAGTCCCTTGTTGAACAGCGTAGCCGAATCGATTGTGACCTTTTTGCCCATATTCCATACGGGGTGCTTAAGCGCTTCCTCTGCCTTGACTTTTGCGAGTTGACTTGTGGGAAGGTCGCGAAGAGCGCCGCCGCTCGCCGTCAAAACGAGGCTTCTGACGCACTTTTTATCTTCGCCCCTAAGGCACGAGAAAATTGCGGAATGTTCGGTGTCGAGCGGCAAAATCTTTCCACCGTACTTCTTTTCGAGGAATTTGAGGTGACGACCTGCGCATACAATTGTTTCTTTGTTTGCAATCGCAAGAGTTCCGCCTCTTTTAAGCGTAGCGACAGCAGCCCAAAGGCCTGCGATTCCCGTCACCGCCAAAACAACTATATCCGACGGTACACTTGCGAGTTCTTCGAGCGAAGAAAGGCATTTCGAGGTTTTGTCATCATCCAAAAAGTCAAAAAGGGAACTTTGCACTTCAACTGCGCCGTTGGGGAAATAGTAGTGAGTGGGATTGAATTTCTCGATTTGCTCGCGCAAAAGCGATTCATTTGTGTAAGCCGAAAGCCCGACGACCTTAAAAGTGTCGGGATGTGCGCAAATCGAGTCAAGCACCTGTCTGCCAACAGAGCCTGTACTTCCGAGTATTGTGATTGTTTTCATTTTATCCTTAAAATCCGCGCGCCGCATAGGCAGAGATTTGAAGTCTTTTGCGGATTTTTTATTGACTTTGTGATTGCAATCGATTTATTTTTCGATTGCGATTATCAGTATAACCGTCGATTATTAAAACCGTATGAAAGAATCAATAACCGTAAATGCAAGAAAACGCCACGAGCAGCACGACAAGGCAGTACATGACGCTGTCGATTCTGTCCATAAAACCGCCGTGCCCCGGGAAAATCTTGCCGTAGTCCTTGATGCCGATTGCACGTTTGATACGCGAAGCGGCAAGGTCGCCCAGTTCGCTTATCGCACCACAAATAAGACCTATTGCGAGATATACGAGTGCGCTTTTCCATTGCCAACCGCTTATATCGTGCGCAAAGAACGCCGTATATCCGCAACCTTCGATGAAAGTCGGATATTTGTCGGCAAACATCTCGAAAAGAAGCCAAAACAGAATTGAAACAACCATTCCGCCGACAAGACCGCCGATGCCGCCCGCAATAGTCTTTTTGGGGCTGATTTTGGGGCAAAGTTTCTTACCGCCTATCATAGAGCCGAACCAGTAGGCAAACGTATCGCTTCCGATAATCGGCACCAAAATCGCAAACGGAACGACAAACAACGCGCTGTATTTGTAACTTACTATCCATGCACTCATAAGGAATAGAGTCGGATATACAAGGATGAAAATGTTTGCGAGTAAATCTTTGAGTTCGCATGCTTTTGGCGAATCGATTTCGAGTTCTATGCCTTGCTCTTTTGCCTCATCGACTTCTTTTTGTGTGTGTTTTGCGGGTTTGAATGTGAAAATCGTTAGCGCAAGCATGGAACTTGCAAGAAGCACAATCAAAAGACCTTGAATACCTGCGCTCGTGTTCGTCGCACCTGCTCCGACAAAGCGTTGCATCGTGTAGTACACAGGATACGCCGCAACCAACATCAAAACGACGGGGGCGGCAAACATCTTGTAGCCTGCGTCTTTGAAGCATTTGTACATCTCAAAAACCGACCCTGCCAAGAAAAGCAAAATCAGCATATCGACGAAAATCGGGCTTTCAAAATAGCCGCATACCAAAAATCCCGCAACGAAAAGCAGAAGTACGAGCGCAGTAATCGTTCTTTTCAGCATAAACACCTCATAGTGCGTTCAGTCGCAAATATTGCAATCGACGCGCTTTGCAAACGGCAAAACGCTTGCAAAAAATATCTAATTACAAACGAAAAATCGGATTTTGCCGAAATTCGCACAAAATCCGTTATTTTCCGAATTTTCTCACAAGCTTATCGAAGTCGTCGAGAATTTTGTCAACGTCGCTCTCGTCCATATCCGGCCAAAGTTTGTCAAGGAACATAAGTTCCGCATACGCCGCTTCATAGAGCATAAAGTTGGACAATCTCTTTTCGCCGCCGCTGCGCACGATAAGGTCGAGTGGCGGAAGATGTGACGACGAAAGATGTTTTTCAAACGTATCTTCCAAAAACTCGCCGTGGTCGTACGCAACCTTTGCCGCATGCAAAATGTCCGCTTTCGCGCTGTAATTGAACGCAATATTGAGCCACATTCCATTGTTATCGCGAGTTTTTTGCTCGACCTGCTCGATTGAATACGCAAGTTTGTCGTCAAGTGAATTGAAATCACCCATATACGAGATCTTGTATTCGCCGTCGTATGTCAGATTGAATTTTTCGACGACTTTGAATATGGAATCGAGTTCATCTTGCGGTCGATTTAGATTTTCCGTTGACAATGCATAGACGGAAACCGCTTCCACGCCGCGCTCGCTACACCTTTTTGCAACCTTATAAAGAGCCACAAGCCCGTGAGCGTAGCCTTCTTGGCGCGACATACCGTGAGCAACCGCCCACCTGCCGTTTCCGTCCATAATAAATCCAATATGCTTTGCACCCATCAGATCGAAAGAATCTCCTGCTCTTTTTCCTTGAAAAGTCTGTCGACCTCGTCGGTGTTCTTGGAAAGAGTTTTATCCACGTCTTCGGTGTAATTTTTCAAATCGTCTTCGGTGATCGTGGACGCTTTTTGAATCTTTTTGAGTTCATCGATAGCGTCGCGGCGAGCGTTTCTCATAACGATTTTGGATTCTTCGACAAGAGTTTTTGCTTCCTTAACGGTGGAACGTCTGCGCTCCTCCGTGAGTTCGGGGAAAACGAGGCGGATAACGTGACCGTCATTGTTGGGATTGATGCCGACGTTTGCTGCAAGAATCGCTCTTTCGATTGCTTTAAGTTGAGATTTATCCCAAGGCGAAATGACCAAAAGACGGGCTTCGGGAACGGAAACGTTCGCCATATTATTGATAGGTGTAGGCGTTCCGTAATAATCGACAACGACCTTGTCAAGAATATGCGGATTTGCTCTTCCTGCGCGAATAGAGCGCAATTCGCCGATATAGTTCTGCATGGTTTTGTCGATTTTTTCATTCATTTCATCGAAGATAAGATCGACTTCGTCAATACCGTAAGACATAATTTGTCCTCCATATTATGAATATTATAAATATTATAACAAAAGAAAGTGAATAACGCAATAGTCAAATAATTAATAATTAATAATGAATAATGAATAATTG
>CAVFCJ010000061.1:0-8142 GCA_963620965.1 bacterium | reverse complement strand
CATATATATCGGGCAAGTCGTTGAGAATCAACAGCGTATCGCCAAGTTTGAGCGTGTTTACAAAGTCCTTTTCGCAAGCGGCAAGCGAATCATATCGCTTGATTTCGCCGCCAAATTCGCTCTCTTTGAGCGCACGCAAAATGATTTCCGTTCGCTCTTTGCCTATGAGAAAAACAACGTCTGCAACGTCAGCGATTCGTTTGCCGAGCAATCGATTTTCTTCAACTTCCCTGTTTCCGAGTTCCACAAGTCCGGGCGTCACGACAACCTTTCTCGTATTGAACATAGCAAGTGTCATAAGCGCAAATTTCGCGCCGTCTGGATTTGAGTTAAAACTGTCGTCGATGACGTTTACGCCGTTACCCTTGATGAGTTGTTGACGGTGAGCGACGGGTTCGAGATTCTCGATTGCTCTCAAAATGAACGGCATTTCAACGCCGAGTTTGTATGCCATCGCAACAGCAAGGATAATATTCTGCACGTTGTGTATTCCGAGAATTTGCGTGCAAGCATGGAAAACGTCTTCCCCTATCACGATGTCAAACTCGCTTCCGTTTTCGCTCACGCATATGTTGACTGCATAAATATCCGAGTTTTCGTCGATTCCTGCATAAATGGTTTCGGGTATGATTTTCTTTGAAAGAAGCACGCTTTCGGTTATGTTTTTAAGTTCGGAATTTATCACGCACACACCATCGTCGACGTCGAGTATACGGCATTTTTCACATCTTATATTCTCTTGCGTTTTGAAAGTTTTGAGGTGCTGGTCGTTGATTCCCGTCAAAATCGTATACGTCGGTTTGACGATTTTCATCAACTTTTTGACGTCGCCGACCCTTCTCGCGCCAAATTCCGCAATGAACACCTCGTGCGTAGAATCGAGCGAATTCACGGTTTTTGCAATTCCCATAGGCGTATTATAACTTTGCGGTGTTGTCAAAACGTTGTATTTTTGCGCAAGTATAGCACTCAAAAAGTTTTTCACCGACGTTTTGCCGTAACTGCCCGTGATTGCGATCTTTATCAAATCTGCCCTATCAAGGCGTTTTTCGGCCTTTTTTTCGTATCGCAGATTGTTCAACTTCTCGAATACGTTGACAACCGACGTAACGATTATGAAAAACAGCGGATATACGAGCGGAAACGCAAAGAAAACTAGATATCGCATATATTCGTCCGCAAGGTGCTTCGTCGCAATAGCGAGCGCAACGCACACAATCGCCGTTGAAGCAGTCGTATTTGTCAAAAGACAGCGCACTGCGCGTTTCGTATAGCGCAATGGCTTTTTGCGATCGGGCAAGTCTTCCATAAAGTACATCGCAAACTCGGTTATGAAAAAGAACAGCGCGATCAGAAATCCCCAAAACGCTTTTGAGTTCAACAGCCAAAACGCAATCCATATTCCGCAAAATATCGTCACCGTTATTACGTCGAGAAGATAAACGAACCTCAACCGCTTGTTTTTGAATATCTCGCCCACTCGATAGTTGTCGCTTTGAATGGCATACAAGTACGGTCTTGTCATAAAAAAGCCATCGATAATCAACAAAAGGATATAAAACCAGTCGCCTCGCACAAGCGTCATACACACCTCGCTTTTTCGTATCAAGATATGTCTTGCCCGCTTTTTGTGTGAGCAAAGAGAAAAACCCCACTGAACAGACGATTTTTTATCTAAAAAATGTTTCATGAAACATACGAAAAATTTAGGACAAAGAATTTTGGGGAATTCCAAAAAACTTTAAGGGCGTTTCAAAATGCATTTACCATATTCCCTCGTCGGTTTCGACAAGGTATGCGCCGAGAATCAGCAAAAACGCATTTCTGTCCTCGACAAACGCAAAATGTCCGCCGTCAAGCAAAAAGCCTTGCACCCCGTCGATTGTCTTCAAAAGGCACTTGTACATATAAAGCGGCGTTTCCTCGTCACTCTTTCCCCAAAACACCGCGCACGGACATTTTATCCTTTCGAGCAAATTCTTTTGGTCATAGTTTACAACCCTCACAAAAACTTTCTTCATATCGCCCGATAGAAAGCTATAATCGCTCGATCCTTTTAAACCACTTTTGCCTAGTTTTTTGAGGATTTTGTGAGTGAAAACTTTAAAATAATACGACGGTTTGCGCTTTGGTTTTATGCCTGCACTGTCAATAAGCACGGTTCGATTGACAATTTGCGGATAAAACGCAGCAAGTTCGATTGCGACTCTGCCACCGAATGAGTGTCCCAAAAACGTTGCTTTTTCGATTTTCAGAATTTTCAGCAACTTTACAACGTCATTTGCGTAATGCGCGACATCGTAGCAATCGGGTGGAAAATCACTTTGTCCGAACCCTAAAAAATCGAGCGCAACCATGCGGTATTTTACGCATAGTCGTTTCATGGCAAAGAAAAAGGCGGTAGCGTCAGAGCCCCACCCGTGAAGAAAAACCAACGTATTTTTGCCGTTTCCGACCGAAAAATACGACAATTTTTTGCAGTTTACGACGACGAATTTTCTCTCGAAACCGTACGGATTTCGATTGATATTTTGTGCATTATCGCAATGCGGATTTGAATTTTCGATAACATTTCCTTGCTGTTTCGTGCCGACCTCTACATCGCAAGCCACATTATAAGTGCGTCGCGAACGTTGTTGTAATACTTCTTTCGCACGCCCTCGACTTTGAAGCCGAAACTTTGGTACAAGCGGATTGCAGGCTCGTTGTTGTCGCGCACTTCTAGTGTCATAAACCTGATTCCGAGCAATTTTGCCCTCGATATGAGTTCACTCACAAGCAACTTGCCTATGCCTTTGCCTCGCTCGGAGGACTTTACCGCTATATTTGTTATATGCGCCTCGTCAAGCACTTTGTGAAAACCGCCGTAACAAATCACCTCGTCGCCTCTTACGCCGACAAGATAATACGCATTTTCGTCCTCGACTTCGGGGATAAACATTCTCTCGTTCCACGGCTGGTCGAACGCTTCGCGCTCGATCTCCGCCATTTGTCGCAAATGCTCGTATTTTAGGGATTCAAACTTCATCCTTTTCCCTCTCGGCTTGCGATTTTCTCATATAAAACGGCTCGAAAACGTTCACAAATTCGCCGTTTTTCGCCTTTTGTATCGCGACTTCGGCAAGCGTTTTGTCGACGCTTTCAAGCGGTTGATATTCGGCATTTTTAAGGTCGATATTCTCGACCGCCTCGCAAAAACTTGCGCTCAAAACCTTTCCGTTTTCGCATTTTGCAAGATATTTGTTTCCGTGTCCTGCGTCAACCGCCGCAAGGATTTCGCCTCTTTGGTGCGCGATAAGTTCAAACGTCGTCATCGCAACTCTCTTTGCACCTGTTGCAAACGCAATCGCCGTCATTGCCGAAACACCTATTCTGATTCCCGTAAACGATCCAGGACCTACGTTCACCGCAACTACGTCGAGGTCGTTCACGTTGACGGCGTGGGATTCGAGCATATTATCGATTTCGGACATAAGCGTCGCGCTGTGTCCCGATTTGCCGATTTGCTTTGTGAAAGAATAGGTTTCGTCGCCCTTTACGAGAGCAATCGAAAGCCCCGTGGATGTTGTGTCTATTGCAAGAATATTCATTTGTTTTCTTCCTTTTCAACGTCGAAAATACGCTCGTTTTCGCCCGTCGGCGTTATGCTTATCTCGATAACTTCGCCGTCGAAATTCTCGAATTTGTTCCATTCGATAACCGTCACCGAGTCGTCGTCGAAGCAGTCCTCTATGCCGAGTTCGGCAAGTTCATCCGCGCTCTCGACTCTGTACATATCGAGATGATTGAGTTTGAGTCTGCCGTCCTCGTACACGTTGAGTATGGTGAAAGTCGGGCTTGTAACTTCGTCCTCTATGCCGAGAGCCTTTGCAAGTCCTTTCGTAAACGTGGTTTTTCCCGCGCCCAAATCGCCGTTTAAAAGGATAACCTCGCCGCCTTGCAACGTATCTGCGATTTTCTTTGCCAACGCGTACGTTTCCTCGACATTTTTGACGGTATATTTTTTAAAAACCGTACTCGATTTTTTCATATTCGACCCGTCCCAGTGCAAAATTTTGCTAAGACGTTTGTATAATACAAACGTAAGCCCACCTACTATTATACATCTAAACAAGTTGAAAGGCAACACGCCGACAAACAAATAATAGACGTAAAACGTGTCCATCGTCACATTTTTGTACAACGGTTTGAGCAAATTGACGATAAGCGAGAAATCGCCGTTGAAATACAGTTGGACATAATACGGCACGGATATAAGTCTATTGACCAAAAGCGACAGCGCGGTAAGGCACAAACTGCCCGCGCATATGCCGATAAAAGCGTGCATTTTGTCCTTTTTAAAATAGTAAATCAGCGCCGCGGGAAGCACGAATGCAATGCCGAGCAAAATGTCAGTAGCCTCGCCGACGTATGCCGTGCTTGTGAGCGGAAATTTGAAAAGACACTTCAAAATTATCACCACGCACGCACTTATAGGCCCCATAGAAAAACCTGCGAGCAATGCCGGCAATTCGCTTATCTGAATTTCCAAGAAACTCGGAAACAAAAACGGCAGATTGAATTTTGCAAACGCATACAAAATGAAAGAAAGTGCCGTTAGAATTGCCATTTTCGTGATATATGCAGTTGAAAAACGCGGATTTTTGAATCGTTCAAACGTCTTTTTTATATCCTCTTTGGTGACTTTGGCGTTTCCGCTTTTTTTGTCGCAATCGAGAACATTTTTATCGCACGCTTCATTTTTATTTTTGCCCATTTTTCTCCTTCGGCGCACTTTTTGAAAATTTGCAAAAGCATAAAAAAATGCGCCTTCGAGGGCGCAAACGTAAATTGTCATGCAAAATTACGCTGCTTCTTCCGTCCGGACTTTACCGTCGGTCAAGGAATTGCACCTTGTCGGCACGCATCGCGTGTTTGCGGACTATACCGCCGGTGAGGATTTTCACCTCGCCCCGAAGCAATTTTATAATATGCCCTTAAAGTCTGTATGTCAAGCACAATGTGAAATCGAAGTATTAAACCGCCGAATGTAGCCATAATTTAAGTATGGAATACACAAATCAAACACCATGCGTTCAAAATTATATGCAAACGGGCGAAGTGACCGAACAAAGTGTAGCCGCCCTTGCCCTTTCAAACCCGAAAGTCGTCGGTGCACGCTGTTTTGCGTACAACAATGCGTACGTCATCGCATTGATTGCTTCCCCGTTTTATCTCAAAAGCGAGCGCGACGCATTTTTGCAAACAACGAAAACTGACTTGTCAAAGCAAACTAAAACCGACGTTTTCGTGACTTTGGACGTCGACGTATACAGAAAAATCAAAGACGATATGACAGACGCTCAAAAAGCGGGATTGTTTGAAAAAGTCCTTTCGCGAGCATAATGGAAGAATCCGTTTTTTAATCATCTTTTTTTCAAACTTTACACTTGAAATTATAATTCCCCCAAACATCAAAAAAGCCTCGGTTCGAGGTTTTTTGAATGTTTTTTATGCAAAATTTGCAATTATGCTTTATACTTCGTGACATTTTTACCGTCTGCCCAAAGTTTTTCGAGGCAGTAAAACATTCTCGTTTCGTCGTTGAAGATATGCACGATAACGCCGCCGTAGTCGAGCACCGCCCATTTACCCTCACCCATACCGTCCGTATGCGTAGGTTCGACGCCGTTTTCGCTCATTTTTTCTTCGACAAACTCGGCAAGCGCCTTGACTTGTTTGTTGCTCTTTGCCGTGCAAATGACAAAATAGTCCGTCATAGCCGTCAGGTGCGCAACGTCCAAAACGGTGATGTCATCGGCTTTATGCTCATCGAGTTCGGCGCAAATGATGTCTTTCATTTCAATAGGTTCCATAAAATCCTCCTCTCGCAAAAACATGCGAGATTCTTTTCATAGTATTTATCGTGTGCAACAAACGTGTTTGGTTGCATGCTTGATTGCCAACGTCTTTCCATAACGATTTTAGCACACAGTCGCACGGTTTTCAACGGTCAATTTTTGCAATAATCGCCAAGATAGCACTTCACCGCTTCGATAGTGAGCGGATGCATAGGCTTTCCGCTTGCGCTCACCTTGTCGTAGGTATATTTCAAAACAGCCTTGAATCCCTCATCAAAATCGCGCATTGCAATCTCTCGAATGTAGGGAATCGGCTCGTACATTCTGTCAAAAGACACGCTGTCTGCGGTGTACACGAGTTTTTCGAGCATAGACATATCCGCTTTTGCGGTGGTGTGATACCTGATTGCGTCTAATACGTTTTTATCGTTAATACCGAAGTCGCGCCTTGCCTTTTCCGCACCGAGAAACTGATGCAAAACAGGCGTTCCGACTGCGTCAAGCGGCACGTTTAAACCATCCAAAGACGGACGTTTCTTTGCGTTGTCGTGCAAGAAGCAAGCAAGGAAAACTTTCGTGAAATCCTGCTTCAAATTATGGCGCGAATTGAGCCTCATCGCAGTCAGAACGACGGCTTTGCTATGCGCAAAAAGTTCATCGGGCTGATAGGAATGCAGTTTTTGCGACATATCTTTGTACTCGCAAAACATTCCTTTTTTGCGGATTTCGTCAAGAACTTTCTCGTCTATTTCGTCGGGGTTGTCGCCCATAAGAAATTTTGCGCGCACTTCGGAGGAAGAAACGTCCTTCCCGACATAATCGAGCAAAATAAATTCGCCACCGAATTTTTGTTTGAGATATTCGGCTCGTATAGCGATATCGTCGAAGCCTTCCCTTTGACAAACCGCAATCGGGCATACCTTGACGATTGCTTCGGGATGATACCAAGTGTCGAAATATTCGAGGCTGTCGCCGCCCACGAGATAAACTATATCGCCGTATTTTTCCTTCAAAAGAGGAAGCGTGAGTGCGCTGTAATTGTCTTTTCCGCGCACGTTTTCGATGACGTCGATGACGAAATCCATGCCCTCGAATGCGATTTTAAGCAAGTCGCAACGTTGCTCGAAACTCAAAAATCCCGCACTTTTGTGAGGCGGCGTAACCGTCGGCACAAGCACGAGTTTGGATATACCTAGTCGGAGCATTGCGCTTTTGCACATTGCGACGTGTTCTTTATGTACGGGGTCGAACGCCCCGCCGAAAACCAAAGTCTTTTCCATATTTCGATTATACATCGCTACACAAAATAATTCAAGAACTCGCGCCATATCCATTTAATTTTCCGCTATATTTTCGTGAATTTTTCGTGCGATTTTTGCGTATTTAAAAAGCGTTTTAAGGCAAAAATAAAGGTATGTCGAAAGCACTCGATTATATAAGTTTGAGCATAATCGTCACCCTTACGACGTTCGTATGGGCGGCTCTGCTTTTCAAAAATGCCGTCGGCGCATTGATATTTTCAATCGCCTTTTCACTTGCGATAGTTTCCAGCATACGCTACTTTTCAAAGAAAAATCAAAAGCCGTATACATACGACAGACTCGAAACAGAGTTTTGCATAAGAGGCGGCGACTATATCATAGACTTGCTCATAAGTTCTCTAAAAAAAACACAAATCGAGAACGGTGGCAATTATATTCTGCTTGAAAACAGCATGATTATCGCAAATTTTAAGTTTTCGTCGCTTGGCGGGAGCGACGTTGCAAACGTGTGCAAACTTGCAAAAAAACACGACAAAAACCACGTTTATCTTATAACGAAGGGCGTTGACAGAAAGGCGTGGCAAATTGCAAATCTTCAAAATATAAAGATTGAAATCGTAAAAACAAAGCAAGTGTTCAAGTTTCTTGCCAAGCGAAACGCCCTGCCCGTTTTGAAAAAGCAAAAACAAAAGTTTTCCGTATCTTCACTACTAACAACGATACTCTCTCGCCGTAATTTGAAGAATTATCTTTTTTCGGGCGCGGTGCTGATTGCCGTATCGTTCATAACGCCGCTCAAAATTTATTATATCGTAACGGGCACATTGCTACTCTTTCTCGCCCTGCTCTCTTTGACTCCGCTCGGCAACGGCACAATCGCCTCGCCCAAAGTCTTTGAAGAACTCGAACACGAGTGCGAAACCGAATATAAGAGAGAAATTGATTAGTTATTATCCACGTAAACATTTTACACAAAAAATAAAACTTCCCCCTTCCTCACAGGGATTATTCTTTCTCTACAAAAGTTTGGAGGCGTGTAA
>CAVFCJ010000060.1:1669-8459 GCA_963620965.1 bacterium | reverse complement strand
GCGCCAAAATATTTGTCAAGCCATCTTGAAAAGATGGGTGACAAGTGTTTTGCATTCGGCGCAAAGTTTATCTAGAAAAAAAACAGTCGCTCGATTGAGCGACTGTTTTTCTCTTGATTGTCCCGCACCGCCGTGTGATGCCATTTTATAAACCCGCCGTATAGCAGGGTGGGTAAAGACTGCCGTGCAGTTTCTGTCTTCCACTGAATTGCGTGGCATGACATCTCTGCATTTTGTCGGACGCGTCATCCCGTATAAAATTTGTGGTTCAAAATAGAGCATCATCACAAACATAGCAGGAATCTTTTCCTGCGTTTAATATACCATATTCCGTTGCACATTGCAATACCCAATTTTTGTTATTGTGGCGAGTTTGACTTTTTAGGGCGGTTGGATTTTGCCGCAAAATGTATTGTATCTTCAAATCACAAATTATATTCACGCTGGAAAAATTATGTAAATTTCGGCAAAAGTATTTCAAAATTCGACAAATTCGTGAATACTTTTGCGCAAAATCGCCCGAATCGGATATTGAAATTCAATTTTCATACGATTTTTCGAGGATGTATTGATAAAATTGTTCTTGTATGGTAAAATGTGTAAGCAATAAATTTATCAGGGGTTATGTTATGAAATCTCTTACTATAAAATCAAGAACGATAATTGCGCTTTGCCTGTTTGCGGTGCTGTTCGTTTCCCTTGTTTTGGTTGCGACGTATTGCGACTTTCAAGTAAGCAAAATTCTCACCAAAAACGCATTGAAACCCGGCGATTATCTTGCAAACGATTTGTTTGGCGTGGTGGGCGAGGCTGTCGGCACGTCTCCGATTTACATTCTTTTGAGCGTGTGTACGGTGATTCTTTGCTGGTATTTTGCAAAGTGCTTTGACAAAAAGAAATGGGCGATTGCTCTTGCAGTCGTTTTTGCTCTTGTCGGAACTGTCGCTTGGTGGTATTATATCAAAGATATAATGAAATATGTCATCGAACACGCCACAAACGAAATCGGCGCGGCAGGCGCGGCGGTCTATGAATATCGTCACAACGGCGCTGTGGTTGCAAGTCAACTGCTTGTTGCGCTTACGATTCAGGCTCTCACTCTGCTTGCGCTTCGTCCTTTGAAAGCGGAAACGCTCAAAAAACTCGTATGGTGGGTGGTTGCGGCTCTTGCGGCTTGTTTGCTTGCCAACATCCTCATCCTCCTTGTCAAAGAACCTGTCGGTCGCATGAGGTATAGAGCAATCAACTCCGATGTCGGACAACGCCTTATTAGCGCAGAATTGGTGCAGGGCTATACGCCTTGGTACGTTCGCAACGGTCAACCCGACGAGGCGATAATTAATTCCTTTATCGATGCATATCCCGGCGCAAGCGACGCGTTCAAGTCGTTCCCGTCCGGCCATACTTGTGCGGCGGGCATGTCGTACGCTCTCATTATGCTTCCCGACGTTGTGGATTTTAAACACAAAAAAGCGGGCAAAATCGCATGTTGGGTTACGCCTATCGTCATCACGATGCTCGTTGCAATCAGCCGTATCGTAGTTGGCGCGCACTATATGAGCGACGTCACGTTCGGCGGCACAATAGCGTTCGTATCTTTCATTATTATGCGTGAAATCTTCGTGTGCAAGGGAAGCCACTTCTTCGCATTGTTCCCGCGCCTCGCACCCAAGAAAGCGGTTACGCTTCCTGCCGACATCGAGGTCGAAAATCTCGTCGAAACCGTTGAAGAAGCCACTCTCGAAACTCTCGCAGACGAAAGCATAGTCGAAACCGAAAGCGACAACGCGTCCGAACTTTCCGACGAGAAAAACGAGGAAATCGCAATTTGCAGTGAGCAAGCCAACGAAATCGGCAAAGAAATCGCAGACAATCTCAAAGACGGCGTAGTTATTGAATAACTTCTCGTATAGAGATAAAACACCGTCGCAATATTTGTCGGTAGGCAAAACTTCAAAATAACATCAAAAAGCCCGAAAAAAAAATCGGGCTGTTTGCGTATCAATTTGTAAACATAAATGAAGTATAAAAGAAACGCGCATTATTTGCGTGTTTCGAGGTTTTTGTGCGGGTTCGGTTCGGACACCATCGTTTTGTAATTGACGTATATCACTTGTCCCGGGTGTCCGTCGGGTTTTCGTTTGACGTTGCGGCGTTCAGTGTAGTCCACTTCGCAAGAGGCTTGCTTGGTGCTTGCCGTAATTTCGCCAGCGACTTTCAGAACATTGTCGGGGACTTGCCGTCCTTCAGTAACGATTATCGTATGCGAGCCGTGTTCATTTTTAAGGTGCAACCATATATCGTTTGACGAGGCTATTTTGAACGTCAATTCGTCGTTTTGGATATTGTTTTTGCCTCTGTAAATATAGAATCCGTCTACAAAATAAACGTAGGGCGGTTCGGCTTTTTCTTTGCGGACTTTGTTTTTTGCGGACTTCTTTTTCGTACCGCCGAGCATAGTCAACTCTTGCTCTATGGCGATAGTGTCGCTTTCGTAGGGCAGATTTGCGATTTCGTCCTCTATCGACTTGACGTATTCTAGCAAATTTTTGTCCTTTTTGAGTTTTTGGCTCACGAATTCTTTGGTGCGTTTGAGTTTGTTGTATTTTGCGTAATACGCCGTTGAGTTTTTGGATGGCGAAAGGCGCAAATCGAGGGGGATTTCCACTTGCGAGTTGTTGTAATAGTTGGTGCAGACGAGTTTTTCGTCGCCTTTTTTAATCAAATAGATGTAGTTTACGATAAGTTCGCCCCAAAGTCTGAACTTGTCCATATCCTCGCATTCGGCGAGTTTTTGAAGGTCTATCGCAATGTTTTTTTCGACTTTTTGGCGCAGATGTTTTGCAATCGTGACAAGCGATTTGAGCCTTGCCTTATTGCGAATATCCTTGTCACAATCGGTGAAAATGGAATCGTACGCCTCGCTCATACTCTTGAAGCACACGACGTTCGATTCCGTCGAATCGGCAAGCGAGCGATAGAGAATAGGATAAACTTCCTTGCCGTTTATAATGCAAGGTTGTATTTTGATTTTCGGCTCGTCAGAGTACACGCTCGCAAAGTCCCGAGCGGCTTTGTAAAGACGTTCTTTTTCGTTTACAGAGAGTTTTTCGACATTTGAATTTACGTTTGCCCTAAGCAGCAATTCTTCAATCGTCGCACCAGAAAATCCCGATATATTGTCTTGTATGAACCTATGCAAATCGCCGCCGTTAAAATCGTCGAAAATAGAAAAACAATCTGTTAGATAGCTGATTTTCTTTTGTTCGACGGGTGCATACGGAACGCTGCGAAGCACGACGTGATTGCGTTCGACGTCGAGGGGAAGATGTTTCACCGCATCGAGAATGACAAGGTTTTCGTCGGTGAAAACTATGTTCGAATATCTGTTCATAATCTCGACGAAAAGATAGAAAGTCGCCTCGTCGCGCATTTCGGTTTTTGCGTCGAAACGAACGCGTATTATACGGTCGTAATTGTATATCGAAACGTCGCCTATCGTTGCCGAAAGCAAGTATTTGCGAAGAAGCATACAAAGGTTCGGCGCGACTTGCGGGCTCGTTTTTTTGCTTTTGGTGAGGTGAATACGGGGCGCGCCTGCGTTGCAAGATACTACGAGGCATTGATTTTTGCCTTTTGCGCGCACAAAAAAACGCAACTCGTCAACTTCGGGTTGTTGAATTTTGTCTATTCTTGCGCCGACAAGTTCTTCTTTGAGTTCCTTTGCGAGCGCACTCAACGCAAAAAGGTCGCTTCCCATACGGTCAGTATAGTATTTTTTGCCGCTAAAATCAATAAATTACGCCTTTTTAGGTCTTTCTTTTTTCTTTCGGCGACGAGATATAGGCGCGAGAATAAAAACTCGCAATCCTATGCGGCGAAATTAATTGATTTTTAATAATATCTATGTTATAATCTCTATCACTTGTTAAGAAAACATATATCCGCCTTGCAATGAGTTTGCTCGCGCGGACTTGGAGGACAAATGAACTACACAGCAGAAAAGTTGGAAAAGAGCCAAGTTAAGTTCAACTACACGGTTGACAAGGACGCTTTCAACGCAGCAATCAAGCAAGCCTACGAAAAAACCAAGCATAAATATGCAGTTCCCGGTTTCAGAAAAGGTCACGCACCCCAAAAGGTTATCGAGGGTATGTATGGTCAAGGCGTATTTTTCAGTGACGCCGTAAACGAACTCATCGATTCTTCTTTGGAAGATCTCGAAAAGAGTGCTGATTATGATTTCGTAGCGGTTGACAGCGTTTGCGACGTTGATATGACCGAAGACGGCGGCGTAAAATATTCCATCGTTATGGTTGTCAAACCCGAAGTTACACTTGGACAATATAAAGGTCTTTCCGTTGCAAAGAAAGCGGTCAAAGTCACCGCAAAAGAAGTTGACGAAAAGATTGCTCAAGAGCAAGAAAAACAAGCGCGTCTTATCGACGTCGACACCGCGGCAGCAAACGGCAACACCGTTACAATTGACTTTGTGGGCAGTGTGAACGGTGAAAAATTCGAGGGTGGCAGTGCGGAAAATTACGATCTCGAACTCGGAAGCAACACCTTTATCCCCGGCTTTGAAGAACAACTCGTCGGTGTAAAAGCAGGCGAAGTGAAGAACGTCAACGTTACTTTCCCCGAAAACTACCATGCAGAGCAACTCGCAGGCAAAGAAGCAGTGTTCGAATGCACGGTTAAAGCGGTCAAAGTCAAAGAACTTCCCGCAATCGACGACGAATTTGTGAAAGAAGTTTCCGAATTCAACACTCTTGCAGAGTACAAAGCGGATGTCAAGGCAAACCTCACAAAAGAAGCCGAAGAAAAGGCAGAGCGTGACCTCGAAGACGAAATCGTAGAGAAAATCGTCGACGCGTCCACCGTTGAAATTCCGCAAGCAATGATCGATCACGAAGCGGAAGATATGGTTCACGAATTTGAATATCGTCTTATGTATCAAGGCTTGAAACTTGACGATTATCTCAAATATCTCAATATGACCAGAGAGCAACTCGAAGATCAATACAAAGATCAAGCGCAAAAGACCGTCAAAGTACGTCTCGTTATGGAAGCGCTCATCAAAGCGGAAGATCTTAAAATCGAGGACAAGGAAATCGATGAAAAGATCGAGAAATTCGCAAGCGATTCTTCTCAAACCGTCGAGGAATTCAAGAAGACTTTGCACAAAGAGCAAATCGATTGTATCGTCAACTCCGTTATGAACGAAAAATTGCTTACATTCCTCGTAAAAGAGAATGTTGTGGAAAAGAAATCTGCCAAGAAAGCGGCGATGGAAGTCGAAGCGGAAGGCAAAGCCGATGACGCAGAAGTCGAAGAAAAGAAGACGGCTGCCAAAAAAAACAACCAAAAAGACAGCAAAACCCGCAACTGACGCAGAATAATCGATTGAAATTTTGTGTAGAATAAGAGTGCCGTTGCACTTGAAAACAACATTTAGGCTTTCCGCTTGCTCATTGCAGGCGGAAAGCGCGTAAAATCGGCTTTGGCGATATCGAGAAATCGGAATTCGTAAAAGCGCAAATCCGTCGCGAAACAGGCTTGAAAGTATCCGTATATCGCGGCGAACGGAGGATATAATGAACATCAAAAATCAACTTATACCTATGGTTGTCGAGCAAACAGGCAGAGGAGAACGCTCCTACGACATTTACTCTCGATTGCTCGAAGACAGAATAATCTTCCTCACAGGTGAAATCGACGATAACGTTGCAGACCTTGTTGTGGCGCAACTCATATATCTCGAAGGCAAGGATTCCACAAAGGACATCAGCCTTTATATCAACAGCCCCGGCGGCTCGGTTTCCGCAGGTTTCGCAATCTACGATACGATGAACTACATCAAGTGTGACGTATCCACGATTTGTATCGGTATGGCGGCTTCGATGGGTGCGTTCTTGCTCTCCTCGGGCGCAAAAGGCAAGAGATTCTCTTTGCCTAACGCAAAGATTATGATTCATCAACCGCTCGGCGGCGCGCAAGGTCAGGCGAGCGATATTGCGATTCAGGCAAACGAAATCCTCAAAACCAAAAAGCGTATCAACGATATTCTTGCTCAAAACACGTCGCAACCTCTTTCCAAAATCGAGGTCGACACCGATCGCGACTTCTATATGAATGCAGAAGAAGCGGAAAAATACGGTCTCGTGGACAAAATCTTCTATTCGAGAAAGTAAGAGCGGAATATCGACGAGAGAATACGCCTCGTTTGCTGTCATGGACGAAGCGGGCAGAAATTTGCCAAACAAGGAGTATAATCAAGTATATGGAAAACTATCATAAAGAACAACATTGCAGTTTTTGCGGCAGGGGTGCAAGCGAGGTTGAAAAAATCATCAGCGGTCCCAACGGCATAAATATTTGCAACGAATGTATCGACGAGTGCGTCTATTTGCTCGGAAAAGACGAAAAAACCGCAAACGACGGTTTGAGCCTTTATACGCCGAAAGAGATAAAAGAGAAACTCGACGAATACATCATAGGTCAGGACAGCGCAAAACGCGTGTTGTCCGTTGCCGTGTACAATCACTACAAGCGTATAAATCAAATGCGCTCGAAGTCCAACGACGACGTCGTAATCGAAAAGAGCAACGTGCTTTTGCTCGGTCCTACGGGTTCGGGTAAAACTTTACTTGCAAAAACGCTTGCGCAAATCCTCAACGTGCCTTTTGCAGTTGCGGACGCAACGACACTTACTGAAGCGGGTTACGTCGGCGAGGATGTCGAAAATATTCTCTTGAAACTAATTCAATCGGCAAACGGTGACTTGAAG
>CAVFCJ010000060.1:0-1659 GCA_963620965.1 bacterium | reverse complement strand
TGAAGCGTGCGGAAATCGGTATCGTGTATATCGACGAAATCGACAAAATCGCAAAAAAAGGCGAAAATGTGTCCATTACGCGCGACGTAAGCGGTGAAGGCGTGCAGCAAGCGTTGCTCAAAATAATCGAAGGTACGGTTGCAAACGTTCCTCCGCAAGGCGGAAGAAAGCACCCTAATCAAGAGTGCTATCAACTCGATACGACGAATATTTTGTTCCTCTGCGGCGGCGCATTCGTCGATTTGGACAAGATTATCGACCAAAGAAAGGACAATTCCAAACTCGGATTCGGTTCTGCCGTAAAGGGTACCGTCGATTATCGCTATGACGAACTTATCAAAGCATTGCAACCAGCCGACCTCATCAAATACGGCCTTATCCCTGAATTTGTCGGACGTGTGCCAATCGTTGTGGGCTTGAATGCTCTTGACGAAAACGCGCTCGTAAAAATCCTTTCAGAACCGAAAAACGCGCTCGTAAAGCAATACAAATATCAATTTGCAATCGACGGCGTTACGCTTGAATTCGAGGACGACGCGTTGAGCGCGGTTGCGGCAAAAGCAATTCAACTCAACACCGGCGCAAGAGGATTGAGAGCTATTCTCGAAGACGTGTTGCTCGAACTTATGTTCGAGATTCCGTCCGAGAAAGACATTGAAAAAGTCATCGTCACAAAGGCTTCCATCGACAAGACGGAAAAGCCTATCGTGGTGAGAAAACAAATCGAAGAAAAGGCGACCGATTGTATCGCATAACAAACGAAAATAGCGCATCCAATGCGCTATTTTTATAGTTTTGCGTTTGAAACGATTCTAAAATCGTCAGAGAATAACAGGTGCAAAAGATGATAAAACAAGCAAAATTCGTAACGAGTGTTGCAGAGGCGAGCAAGTTGCCCGACTACGGCGCGCCGGAAATCGCGATTGCGGGCAAATCCAACGTCGGCAAGTCCTCGTTCATCAATTTTATGGTAAACCAAAACAAACTTGCCAAGACCTCGCAAGAACCCGGCAGAACTCGTTTGCTCAATTATTTCGAGATAAACAACGGCGAATATTATTTTGTTGATCTTCCGGGGTACGGCTATGCGAAAGTAAATAAGCAAGAAAAGCAAAAGTGGGGCGGACTTATCGAAAATTATTTGCGCACGAGCAATCGCCTTATCAACGTTTTTGTGCTTGTCGATATGCGTCACGAACCCACCGACGACGATAAAATGCTTATCAACTATTTGTATTTGTACAATATTCCTTTTACAATTATCGCAACGAAGGCAGACAAACTTTCCAAGGCGCAACAACAAAAGTGTTTGAGTGCCATTGCAACAGCACTTTGTGTTGGTACGAAAGATATTCTCGTCACGTCGGCGTTGGCAAAAACGGGTAAGGAAGGCGTACTAACTAGAATAGGAATGCTACTTGCAAACACGGAATGTGCAACTTCGAAGGCGGAACTGGAATCGCAAGGCGATGACCGTAGCGAGCGTCGAGCTTGACAATTAGTACAAGTGACTGCGCCGTTTGGGTGCGAAGCTGGCGCACAAAGCGCTGTGGCACGGCTTTCAGCCGATTTGTATTGCCAACAGCCCGTCTGCCGTTCGTTGCTTGCAACGAACTAGCGATTGCTACGAAGTCAATCGCGTCAGTGTTGCCCCACGCG
>CAVFCJ010000059.1:4371-8911 GCA_963620965.1 bacterium | reverse complement strand
ACACGCAACCGACGGTTTTGGAGACCGTTGCTCTACCATTGAGCCACTCCCCTATGCAAATTTAATGCTTAATCATTATAGCAAGCACTTCGTTTTTAGTCAATGATTTGAGTTGAAATTCACCGCAATTATTAATTATTCATTATTAATCGGCAATTAAATACTTTGTCTTGCAAACAAATTCAAAATTGTGTACAATGAAACTATGAAAAAACAAGTTGAAATCTACACGGACGGTGCGTGTTCGGGCAACCCCGGCGTTGGCGGTTGGGGCGTCGTTATGCTCTACAAAGGTCACAAAAAAGAAGCGAGCGGCGCGGAAAAGTCTACGACAAACAACCGTATGGAACTCACCGCAATAATTCAAGGCTTGAAAATGCTCAAAGAGCCGTGCGTCGTCACGATATACAGCGACAGCGCGTATTCGGTCGAGCCTTTCCTCAAAGGTTGGATAAACGGCTGGATTATGAAAGGCTGGCGCACTTCGAGCAAGGACGAAGTGAAAAACGTCGATTTGTGGAAAGAACTTCTTTCACTTATGCAAATTCACGAAGTATCTTACGTCAAAGTCAAAGGACACGCCGACAACGAACTGAACAATCGTTGCGACGCACTCGCACGCGGCGCAATCAAAGAGTTGCAAAAAACGCTTCCTGCCGAACTTCCGCCCATTCCCGACGGAATTTGACGGACGACAAGTAATGTTGCAATTGGCAAACGCTACCGAGATAAAGATAGGAAACATAACAAAAAAACCGCATAGCGGTTTTTTTTTGATATTCTATCGTAGAGTTTTTCAATAAAAAGCACTCAATCGAAGTAATCGATTTGCATGGAATGGCGCACTTTTGCAAGCGTTCCCGCAACTTTTGCTTTCGCCTTTTGCGTACCGTTTTTGAGGATTTCGTAAACGGCGTCGGGATTCTTTGCGAGTTCGAGTCGCCTGTCGTATATCGGTTTAAGTTCGGATTGCAAGACATTGATAAGGAATCTCTTGATTTTCACGTCGCCCAAACCGCCGCGTCTGTAATGCGCTTTGAGTTCGTCGAGATTCTTGTAGTCGGGCAAAAATTCGGCAAAATGCTCGTCGGTTGCAAATGCGTCGAGATACGTGAACACGGTGTTCCCTTCCACCTTGCCTTTGTCCTCTATACGAAGATGATTGGGGTCGGTAAACATCGACATAACTTTCGTTTTTATCTCGTCAGGCGTGTCCGAAAGGTAAATGCAGTTGCCGAGCGATTTGCTCATCTTTGCTTTTCCGTCGATACCGGGAAGTCTGCAACATTGCTTGTTGCTTGGCAAAAGGATTTCGGGTTCGACAAGCGTGTCGCCGTAAATCGAGTTGAACTTGCGCACGATTTCTTTGCACTGCTCCAACATCGGTTCTTGGTCCTCTCCGACAGGAACGGTCGTCGCCTCGAATGCAGTGATGTCTGCGGCTTGACTGATAGGATAAGTCAAAAATCCTACAGGAATACTCTTTTCGAAGTCGCGCATTTTTATCTCGGCTTTTACGGTCGGATTGCGTTGCAATCTCGAAAGCGTGACGAGATTCATATAGTAAAACGAAAGTTCCGTAAGTTCAGGCACCGACGATTGAACGAAAATCGTGGATTTTGCGGGGTCGATTCCGCACGCAAGATAATCGAGAGCAACTTCGATGATGTTGCTACGCACTTTTTCGGGATGTTCGGCGTTGTCGGTGAGCGCTTGCGCGTCGGCAATCATAATGTAAATCTCATCGAAATTTTCGCTGTTTTGAAGTTTTACTCTTTCACGCAGAGAGCCGACGTAATGTCCGATATGCAATCTTCCCGTCGGTCTGTCGCCTGTCAAAATAATCTTTGCCATAATGCACCTATTATTTACAAATGTGTACTATATATAATATATCACTACAATAGAAAGGCTGTCAAACTACTTGTGTACGCCTTTTTCAAAAAATAAACCGTTGCCGAAGCAACGGTTTGTTTTTTATCAAACAAGGATTATTCAGCGGGTTCTTCAACTTTCTTTTTGCGAGTCGTCTTCTTTGCGGGTGCTTCTTCATCTGACTCATCTGCAAGATTGAGGTTGAGGTTTTTGAACAAATCGCCGAGAGTTGCGGAGGAACTACCGGAAACCCATTCTTTTGGTTCGTTGGAAGATTCCTTCTTTGCACTACGACGTTCGCGTTTGCTTTCGCCGTCTGCAACTTTTTGCTCGAACTTCTTAACTCTTGAAGATCTCTTTGCCGCTTTTTCTTCGTCGGTTGCTTCTTCTTGATTTTCTTGAACTTGTGTTTCTTCGGGTGCGGGAAGCAAATCCTTGATAGAAAGAGTGATACGGTTGTCGTCAAATCCGATAATCTTTGCTTCGACTTCTTGACCGACCGTCAACGCTTCGTTTGCGTCTTTGATCCAGTTGTGAGAGATTTGAGAAACGTGAACGAGTCCGTCTACGCCGTCATCGATGGATACAAATGCACCGTAGGGGAAGATTCTTTCAACCTTGCCTTTGATGACCGTACCGACGGGGAACTTCTCTGCCGCAACTTCGTAGGGTTTCTTTTGAAGTTGTTTGTAGCCGAGAGAGATTTTGCCTGTTTCTCTGTCCATTTTGAGGACTACGAAGTCGTAGCTTTCGCCGATGGTGAGAACGGTGGAAGGATCGGTGATCTTGTTCCAAGAAAGCTCGGAGATGTGTGCGAGGCAATCGAAACCGCGAACGTTTACAAATGCACCGAATTGCGTGAATCTCTTAACTTTGCCGGTCACGATGTCATGAACGTGGATATTGTTCCAGAAAAGATCCTCTTTTTCTTTCTTTTCTCTCTCAAGAATGATACGTTGAGAAGCGAACAAATATCTCGATTTCTTTTGGGGTTTATCTTCGCTTTGAGCAGTTTCTTCACTCTCAGCCTCTGTGTTTTCTTTTTCCTTCGGAGGCATAAGCGTCAAGCGGAGCGTCTTGCCTTTGTAATCTTCGAGGTTGCTGACGTAACCCATTCTGATTTGGCTTGCGGGAACGAAGATGGTGTATTGACCGAGTCTTCCTCTCAAACCGCCCTTGACGACTTCCGTCATGGTCAAAGAGAATTCGCCTTGCGCCAAAGCCTTTTCCGCTTCTGCTTCTTCAAGACGCACTGCATCTACGTCCTTTTTGGACAAAGACACGTATTCTTTGTTGACAGCAAGAATAGTTGCTTGAATTTCATCGCCCTCTTTGAAGTCGGCAGGATTGTAGTTGCCGTCCAAAGATGCTTCACTCTTATCAATGAAACCGTCTTTCTTTCCGCCGATTGCGACGTAAATGCCGCTATCGCCAGCGCTGATGACTTTGCCTTTGATGCGTTTGCCGACTTTGTAATTGGTATAGCCGACGGAAGTTGCAGATTTCAAAAGGTCTGCCATAGTGGTGGGTTCTTTTTCTTCGGCGACTGTTTGCTCTTGAAGTGTTGCCTCGTTTTTCACTTCAGTTTCAACTGTTTCCACAGCGTTCTTTTGAGTTTCACTCATAAGTCTTGTTACCTCCTGTATCAACCACGGCGGAGTGGATGCTCCTGCGACAATCGATACACTTTGAATATCCTTGATAAATTTTGCTTGAATCAGAGCGTCGTTTGCGTTTTCGACGAAAAATGTATTCGGATTGACCTCTTTTGCCACTTCGAACAAACGTCTTGTGTTTGCGCTGGTATGGCTTCCGAGAACCAAAACCGCGTCCGACTTCTCGGCGAGTGCGCGCGTTTCGTCCTGTTTCTCTTTTGTAGTATAGCAAATAGTATTGAAAATGCCAACTAAATTGTTGTGGTTTTTTTCAAAATTCTTTGCAAATTCTTCGATTTTTTTAAATTTTTCGGGCAAAATCGTGGTTTGGAACAAAATCGAGGTCGATCTTTCGCCGATTGGCAGAGTTTCGCCGTCCGAAACGACCTTACAGTCCTTCCCCGCATAAGAAGCAACGCCTATCACTTCGTCGTGATTTTTGTCGCCTACGATTATGACGTCGTCGCCCGTTTTCGCCCTGTCCTCTGCAAGTTTCTGATTGCGCTTGACCACGGGACAAGTCGCGTCGAAAAGTAGCACTCCCCGCTCTTTCAACTCCTCTTCCAACTCTTTTGGTATGCCGTGAGCGCGGATAAGCGCAACATCGCCTTTTTTAAGCTTGTCGAAATCATCGACTTTAAGGCAAATCGCACCCTTTTCGCAAAGGTACTCGGTGACGAGTTCGTTGTGTACAAGTTCACTCAAAGTGTAGATTTTTCCGTATTTTTCGGCAAGCGAAACGGCGGTGTTAACCGCCTTTTTCACGCCGTTGCAAAATCCCGCTTTCTCAGCAACAATAACTTTCAATTTTCACCTCGCAAACCGACGAATAATGCCGATTTCAACGTTACTTTTTCTTTTTGCCTTTGGTTGCTTTTTCGACGTACTCGTTGCAAAGGCGGCGAGTTTCTTCCATTTTTTCTTTGATGACTTCGGTTGCGGCATGATTTTCGTCGATTGTGCGTGCGCCGTAAAATTCTTCGAGCGAGAACGGTTCGCCTACGTACAGC
>CAVFCJ010000059.1:0-4361 GCA_963620965.1 bacterium | reverse complement strand
ACGTACAGCCAGTTCTTTCTAAATGCTTTGGGGCTCCGATAATAAATCATCGGCACTACGGGGACTTTCGCCTTTATTGCAAAACGAGCCGTACCCGTCTTAAATTCCGCCATATGTTGCGTTCCTTCTTTATTTCTCGTTCCTTCGGGGAAGATGAGCAGTTGCTTGCCGTCTTTAAGCACTCTAAGCACTTGCTTGACCGACTCGATGTCCGCCTCGCCTCGACGCACGGGAATCGCACCCATTTTGTGCAAGAACCAACCTGCGACGGGATTTGTGAACAACTCGTATTTGGCAAGCGCGTGCGCTTCCTTTTTGAAAAGAACGAAGTACGGGATCAAGGAATCCATTTTGGAATAATGGTTGCAAGTAAAGAGCGCGCCCGTCACTTTCTTTGCGTTTTCCGCACCTATGACTCGTGTGGGCCACACAAGCATTTGTATGGGGTGCAAAATCACTCTCAAAAATCTATAAATCAAAAAACTTTTCTCTGGTTTATAGTACGTTTTGATTCTTGCGAGCGTCTTTTTATCCATTTCGCTCGACGGAATTATTGTGGATTTTTCGGCATTCTGTTCAGTCGAATTTGAATTTTTAGTTTTGATATGTACGACCTCTTTGACATGTGCGACGACATCATCTATGCTCATTTGCGTGGTGTCCACAAAGTCGGCGTCATCGGCTTGTTTAAGTGGCGCGACCTCGCGGTGAGAATCGTTGTAATCGCGTTGAATTATGTCGTTCAAAAGCGTTTGATAATCCACTTTTTCGCCCTTTACTTCAAGGTCTTTCATTCTGCGTTGCGCTCTTTCTTCGGGGGAAGCGGTAAGGAAAAATTTGCAGTTTGCGTCTGGAAGCACGAACGTTCCTATATCTCTGCCGTCCAAAACGACATCGTTTTTGTTTGCAAAATCGCGTTGCAAATCCACCATTTTGTATCTAACACACGGAAGCGCAGATATGTCGCTTGCGGCTTTTGACATATAGTGTTCGCGAAGATACGGTGTTGCGTCGATACCATTGACGATTATGTGTTGATCACCGTTTTGATAGACGATGTCCATTTCGAGATCTTCGAGCATCTCGGAGACTTTCTTTTCGTCTTTGGAATCGATACCCTTTTGAAGTGCGAGATAAGCGGTTGCGCGGTACATTGCGCCCGTATCGAGATAAATGATACCGAGATCTTTTGCCACCGCTTTTGCTATTGTGCTTTTGCCTGCTCCCGCAGGTCCGTCTATTGCGATATTTATCATGTTCCCTCCGACCTTTCAGAGTTTGAAGTCTTTTGTAGTTACAATTTTAGGCGGTTAGATTCCGCATTTATTCACTTTTTCGCAGATTGAGCGGATTTTTTGATTATATCTCTTGCCGCGCATACCGCCGTCGCAAACGCTAGTTGCAGATTGAATCCGCCCGTCAATGCGTCTATATCGATTGTTTCGCCGACAAAGTACAATCCCTCAACGTCCTTGCTTTCGCAAGTGGGTTTGAGGCACTTCAAATCCACACCGCCCGACGTCACTATCGCTTCGGTAAACGGTGCGAGCGATTGAACATCAAACCGCAAATTCTTTATGGTTTTGACAAGTTTTGCACGCTCTTCTTTGGTGATTTCGTTCACCTTTTTGCTCTCGGCAATGCCTGCGCATTTCAAAACGTAAGCGTTGAGTCTTTCGGGCAAAAGCGCACGAGTGACGTTCTTTATATCTTGATTTTTTCTCTCGTCGAAATCCCTCAAAACTCGTCTGTCCAGTGTGTTTTCGTCAAGAGCAGGTTTCAAATCGAGGGACAAAACGACGGTTTGTTTTCTGTTGATATACGACGAAATCGTAAGCGCAATCGGTCCGGACAATCCTCTGTTTGTAAACAGCATTTCGCCAAATTCGCTCGCAATCTCTTTGCCGTTTTCATTGACAGCGCAAAGGTTGACGTTTTTAAGGGATATTCCCTGCAATGCCGACACATTTTGTTTGACTATGACAGGCGCAAGAGCTTGTCGCGGCTCGACTATATTAAGTCCGAAGGATTTTGCAAATGCGTATCCGTCACCCGTCGAACCCGTCGAAGGATAACTCATTCCGCCGGTTGCCACGACAACTTTGTCGCATGGTATGTTTTCCCAAGCAGTGACAACGCAAAATCCGCCGCTTGTTTTCTTTATTTTTTTGACTTCCGTGCCGAGTTTTACGTCCACGCCGAGATTCTCAATCTCGATTTGCAACGCTTTTATGACGTCGCTCGACTTTTGCGAAAACGGAAAGACTCTGTTTCCCCTTTCCACGACGAGTTTCAAGCCCAAATCCTCGAAAAACGACATTGTGTTTTGAGGCGTGAATCCGTACAGCGACGAGTGCAAAAATTTCTCGCCTCTGACGATATTTTGAAACAAATCCGTAAGTTCGCAATCGTTGGTGAGATTGCACCTGCCCTTGCCCGTTATGTAGAGTTTTTTGCCGAATTTCTCATTTTTTTCGACAAGGACAACGTCCGCTCCCTCTCTTGCGAGAAAAACGGAAGCCGTCATACCTGCCGCACCTGCGCCGATTACGCAAACTCTCATAATTCAAACTTCGCCTCTTTCAATTTTTCAATTGTCGGCAAATCACTCGAGAGCATTTGCACCGGCGTTACGGTTATATATCCGTTGTCGAGTTGATAGCAATCGCCGCCTGCGACCTCGTCGACGTGCGGAATTCTGTGACCGTCCACGCAGAAATACATCAAGCCGTCCTCGCCGACTTTCTTGACGTACTTTTCCTCGTAAGGTTGATATGCGACGGGGGCGATTTTCACGCCCTTTACATTTTCCTTTTTAACGTTCGGTATATTCAGATTTATCGTGACGTTCTCGGTTGCGAAAGACAACAGTCTTTCGAGATTGTCCGCTGCAAATTCCGCCGCAAATTCGTAGTCGGGAACGCCGTGCGTTCTAAGTGACACCGCAAGTGAGGGTATACGCTGAAAAGTGCCCTCTTGCGCCGCGCCGAAAGTGCCCGAAAAAATGATGTCGCTTCCTGCGTTGAGGCAAGTGTTTATGCCGGACACTACCGCGTCGATTTTCTCGTCTTTGAAAAGGTATTTTACACCGAAAAGCACGCAATCGCCGGGAGTTCCGCTCACGGCAAAAGTGGGAATATCGTCGATGATTCCCTTGTTTTCGTATGTAATTCCGCTGAAAAAACTCACTGAATGGCTCGAACCCGATCTTTCGGACATAGGCGCGACGATGCGCACGTCATGATTTTTCGCAAGCGTTTTGGCAAGAGTTTTTATGCCGTCCGCAAAATAGCCGTCATCGTTTGTAATGAGAATTTTCATACGCTCACCTTTCGCTCGGTTGTTGAGTTTTGTTTGCTATTGCGTATAAGTACGCAATTTCAGGCTCGTTCAAGGGACGATATGCCCCTCTCGCAAGACCGCCAAGTCTCAATTCGCCGATAGCAACGCGCTTTAGGAATACGACTTTCTTTTCGACCGCCTCGAACATACGACGGATTTCTCTGTTTTTGCCCTCGAAAATGATAACTTCGAGGCGAGTAAACACGCCGCTCGTGTCCTCGTTGCACTCAATCGCCTCTCTTGCGAGAATATCTTTGGGGTCGATGACCGCTTTTTTCGTGTCCTTAACTTTTTCGATACCGGTGATTTTAACCTTGCTTCTGCCGTACTTTACGCCGTCCACGGTTACGCCCTTTCTGAGCGCGGCAAGATCGCTTTCATCGATAGTGCCTTCGATTTTAACAACGTAAGTTTTGGGAATCTCGCTCGACGGGTGCGTAAGTTTGTATGTCAAATCGCCGTCGTTTGTCAAAAGAAGCAAGCCTTCGCTGTCGTAATCGAGTCTACCGACAGGATACAAACGCTTGTTTTTGTAGTCGTCACCGATAAAATCGGTGATGATTTTTCGAGGTTTGGAGTGTTCCTTCACTTCCTCGACAATGCCTTTTGCGGCGAGTTTTTCGGCGCGATTCTTGATTTCTTCAAGTTCTTTATCCGTCTTTTTGCGACCGCTCTTGTTGTCGTTGTCTTCGTTGAGAGTGGTCACGCAATTCTTAGGCTTGTAAAACAAAAGATAGTCGTAGTGCGTGACTCTTACGACCTTTTTGCCGTCTACAAAGACCGTGTCTTTGGTTTCGTCAACGTCCGTGCCGACTTCTCTGACTACTTTTTTGTTGACGCTCACTCGCCCTTCTTTGACAAGTTCGTCCGCCTTACGACGAGAACATACGCCGCATTCTGCAAGATATTTGTTGATTCTCATAAGTCCTCACGCGCTCGCACGAGGCAAGCGCATACAAATTAAACAAAGTATACATAAAAAAGTCTAAAAGAGCAAGCAAATGCGCAAAATCCTTAAA
>CAVFCJ010000058.1:0-9080 GCA_963620965.1 bacterium | reverse complement strand
AGTCAATCGCGTCAGTGTTGCCCCACGCAGAGCGGACGCCGTGGGTTCCCTCAAAGTATGCAGAGGGGGAACGGCGGTAGGGGAAACACGTGAGGAAGGGGGAAAGTTTAATTGTAACAAGCGTGTGGGTGGGGGCTTGCCCCCACGCCTCAATGAATAATTAGAGCGTGTAGCAAAACACTACGTCTTAAAATTCTACCTTATCAATCTATCAGTTAGAGTGGAAGAACGTAAATAAATCTCATAAAAGTATGGCAGACAACAAGATTACGCGAGAAGTGTACAGGCAGTACGCCGATAAGATTGTTTCCGTCCTCAACAAAGAGGGCTTTTATGAGCAATTCAAAAAACGAGTGGATAAAGGCGCGTCAAGTTTTAAACTCGCAAAAAAACGCCTCGTTCAAGACATCTCGTTAGACTGGATCGACACAATCGAGGGCATTTTGCCAAACCTCGATACAATCGTGCGTAACCCGAGAAAATTCATCGTTCAGGAAGAGGACATCGTGGACGTATCGCTTGCAAGAAGTATCTCGACGGAATCCGTCAAATTCCTTGCACAGCACACAAATATGATCTCGAAAGTGGACGAAAAAACGGGGGACGTCACACCGTCCAAAATCCTCAATATCACAAAAGAGGAATCCTTCGAGATTTACGAAAACCGCTTTATTTACACGCTTCTTCTCAAACTCAAAGACTTTGTTACGATGCGTTACGACAAGATTAAAAAGGCGTCGGCAACGCAAGACGTTCTCGAACTCGACATCGAATCGAGATTCAATCTTCCGAGCAAAAAGATAACGTACAGAACTGAATATTTTGCACAATTAAGTTTTGACGAGGTTATGCGCCTCGACCCCGACACGCTCACCAAAATCGAGCGAGTTGCCAAAATTGACCGCATTATCACCGACTTTTTGTCTTCGTCGTTTGCAAAATCCATGCGCAATTCCGCGCCTGTGCGTCCGCCTATTATGCGTACGAACGTCATTTTGAAAGAACCTAACTTCAAAAAAGCGCTTACTCTTTGGCAGTTTGTCGAAACATATCAGCAATCGGCAGGCTTTTCGACGTCCGACGAAGTGGAGGACTACGAAATCGACGATGAAAGCGCAAAACGACTCAACAGTATGATAACTCTCAACACCATGGTTTTTGAGAGTTTGTACGACCAGTGCGAGTCTGATATGGATATGGAAGACAAAGAGTTTGCCGACTTCTTGCGTGTGGGCAAAATGGACTTTGAAAAGGACAAAATCGACCGCGACGAATTCTCTCAAAAACTCGAGGACGAAAAGGGAAACGAGGACGAGAAAGAGAATATTGAGGAAGTGAAGCCTGAGGAAAACGAGGATGCGGAAAGGGAAATTCCGCCCGAATCCGAGCCCGAAACTCCGCCTGAACAACAGGAGGAGCAGCAGGAAGAAAAAGAACCGGAAACTCCGCCCGAAATCGAAGAAAAAGAGATCGAAAAAGAGATTGAAAAGCCTCAAGAGATAGAAAAAGAGGTCGTTGTCGAACACCCTGTAGAGGTTGAACGTTTCAAGGAAATGCCGCCAAAAGCGGATCAGGAAGAAGTGGATCTCGAACCCGACGCAGAAAAATTCGATCAGCACTTGTTTGAGGTGCGCAAGATTTTCAAGCGTCCCGACGACGATAAAATCAAGCAAGAGGAAATCATCAAGGCGCGCGACGCAATCGATCGTTGTCTTACTTCCTATCGCAGAATTAAGCAAGAGGAACTCGACGAGCGCGACAGACAAGAGCGCATACGCCGCCGCAAAGAAGATATCAGAAAGCGTGCCGAAGCGTTCAGAAAACAGCGTGAAGAACTCGAAAGAAATGTGGATTCGGCAACCGATTCGGCATACTTCGGCATGGATCCGTTCAGTTTCCAAAAGGCGAAGATTCAAGAGAAGAAGCGCATAGAGGAAGAGGCAAAACGCAAGGAAGCAATCAAATTCGACAAGCGCGAAAACCTCGAATTAGAGGACAAGAACACCGAAGATATAAACAAATCCATCGACGAGATGGAAAAAGTGCGCAACGAGAAAGCGGCGCGCGATCAACGAATCGACCACGCTCTCGACGCGATAGATTCGGTTATGCCCATCGACGGTGAAATTTCGCCGCAAAAACCGAAACAAAGAGTTGTTTTGCCTGTCGCAAACGAGCAAGACGGCACGGCGGCGAAAGAGACGCAAAACGCCCCGTCGGAGGCGGAAAACATCGATAACGACGATGCCAAAGCGGACGTTTCCGCATCCAAGAAGAAGGGCAAAGTGCGCATAGCAAAGACGGAAGAGATAGCCGCATGGGCGGAAGAAGAAAAACCGCGCAGAAAACTCAATCTCACACCCGCTGACGAAACGAAAGTCGCAGTCGGAGACGTGCATATCAAGGACGAAGATAAGGTTGCGCCGTGGGGCGAAAACGCCGATCTCGGCAAAATCGAAACTGCAGAGCAAGAAAAGCCCAAACGCAAGTATAATCGCAAGCCAAAGCAAGAGCAAATCGCCGAAAAAGACGGTGAAACTCAAAGCGAAAATGCGGTCGAAAACGTCGAAAATACCGCAGAAAACACGAGTGGAAACACGGTCAAAAACGGCAAAAAACGCACCGAAAAAGCCTCGAAATCCGCTCGAACTTCGGCAAAGAACGAGGAAGTTAAAGCCAACAAACCCGTGTCGGAATTGCGCATAAACATCGGCACGAGAATCGAGGATACGCAAGGTATGGGCATACACTTCAAGAGCGACGAAAAGATTGCGCCGTGGGGCATCGGCGTGACTTTGAAAAATCTCGATACCGAGAAAAAAACCAACCGAAAATACAACGATCGTAAGCCCGAAAACGACGAAGACGGGCAAGACTGATACTAAAAATCGCAAGCCCGAATATAAAGCGTAATTGCGAGCGGCTGCGAGCATAAAACGGCAAAAAATGAAGAACAACGAGCAATCAAAAGCAAAGAAGATTTACAACGTCGCGTCAACTGTGGTCGTGGCGTTGATTTTCGTGTTTATGATCGTTGTGGTTGCCGTTATGCTCATACAGAAAAACAGCGGCGGCGAAAGCAAGATTTTCGGCTACTATATGTATGACGTGTTGACGGACAGTATGAGCGGCACGATAGAACCCGGCGACGTGATTATGTGCAAAGCCGTCGAGGACGTAAACGAGTTAAAAGAGGGGGATATAATCACTTTCAAAGCGCCCAACGGCAACTATAACGAAACGCACCGCATAATCGAAATCGCAAGAAACGAGGACGGCTCGATCAAGTACTTCAAAACAAAAGGCGACAACGCAAAAGAGGCGGACAGTTGGGAACTTAACCCCGAAAACGTCAAGGCAAAATACGTCAAAACGTCGGTGTTTATCGGCGGTTTGCGCCGTTTTATGAAGCACTGGTACGGCTACGTCGTGGTGGTTGTTATTCCGCTTTGCGTGGTGTTTGCGCTGATAATCGCAGGATTTGTCAAAGACAAGGTTGCGCTTGAGAGTGAAAATGGAAAAGACAAGGCGATTAGCATTGCTGACATAAGCGACGAGGACAAAAAGAAGTTGCTTGAAAAATACATCGTCGGCGAGAAAAACGACGAAAATGCCTCTGAAAAAGCCGAAAACACCAAAGAAAACAACGAAGACCTCCGCGAGAACAACGAAAATTGCGATGAAAATTGCGCCGAAAACGACGAAAAATACGAAGAAAAAAAGCAATAAAAACGACGATTTGGCAGAGGATCGAACGGAAAATTTCAAACCGTGACGGTGTTTAATCGTATTTTAAGAAAAAAACTCAAAAAATTTTTTTTTTACGGAATCTAACCGAGTATATCGCGCTTACATATACGCTTTGTGTTTTTGGGCGCGATAAATTTTATTGCGTTTTTGCGTGCGCTATGATAATATAAAAAAACTAAATATGTATATTAGGGGAAATTATGCTTGCAAAGATACTAAGTTATGCTCTTGACGGATTGACGGGATATGCCGTCGACGTAGAAGTGGACATAAACAGCGGATTGCCCGGCTACGATATGGTTGGTCTTGCTTCTACGGCAACCAAAGAAAGCAAGGAAAGAGTGCGTTCTGCAATCAAAAACAGTGGATTTCAATATCCTGCAAAGCGCATAATCGTCAATCTCGCGCCTGCCGACACAAAGAAGGAAGGTCCGGTGTTCGACCTTGCGGTTGCGATCGGCATTATGGCGGCAACCGGTCAACTTGAAAACAAAGCGTACAAGCAATACGTCATCATCGGCGAGTTGTCGCTCAACGGCGAACTGCGCCACGTCAACGGAATTATGCCGTTGCTTATATCCGCAATGCAAGCGGGACATCGCAAGTTTATCATTCCTGCATCGAACGCAAGAGAGGCAAGCTTCATCGAGGGTATAGACGTTTACGCTCTAGAAACCTTGCGCGACGTCGTGGAAATGTTTTCAGGCGTTGTGTTCGACAAAGTGCCGTCTTCAACGTACGAATCCGCTTGCATAAATCACGGCTACGGCGTGGACTTTGCCGACGTAAAAGGGCAGACGGTTGCAAAGCGAGCGCTCGAAATCGCGGTTGCGGGCGGACATAACGTGCTTATGATAGGACCTCCAGGCGCAGGCAAAACCATGCTTGCAAAATGCGTGCCTACCATTATGCCCGAAATGACCTTCGAGGAAGCAATCGAGGTGACGAAGATTCACTCGGTTGCAGGCATACTCGACAGTAGCGTCGGCATAGTGACGACAAGACCGTTCAGAACGCCGCATCACACGACAACCGTTCCAGCGCTCGTAGGCGGCGGCGCAAAGGCAAAACCCGGTGAGGTAAGCCTTGCAAATCACGGCGTGCTGTTCCTTGACGAAATGCCCGAATATACGCGCCACGCGCTCGAAACTTTGCGACAACCTCTCGAGGACAGGCGCGTCACCGTGGCGAGAGTGCAACAAACGACCGAGTATCCGGCAAACTTTATGCTCATCGCGTCTATGAATCCGTGTCCGTGCGGAAACTACGGCTCGAAAAATCAAATCTGCCGTTGCACGCCGTCGCTGATTCACAACTACGTTTCAAAACTCAGCGGTCCGCTTATGGATAGAATAGATTTGCAAATCGAAGTTGATAATATTTCGTACGACGAATTGCGCACCAAGCAAGACGGCGAAACGTCGGCGGAAATCAAAAAGCGCATAAACAGAGTTCGCGCTCTGCAAAGAGAGAGATTTGCAAAAGACGGCATTGCAACCAATGCCGAAATGGGTTCGAGAGAACTTGCAAAGTACTGCCAAATCGACGAAAACTGCGAGAGATTGCTCAAAAAAGCCTTTGAAAAACTCAATCTGAGCGCAAGAGGTACGACGAGGATTCTCAAAGTGGCGCGCACGATTGCCGACATCGAGGGAAGCGAAAATATAACTTCCGCACACATTGCGGAAGCAATTCAGTACAGAGGGCTTGACAGGAAGTACAGTTGATGGATAGATTCGACAAAAACACAAAGATTCTCGTTGCATTGAGTCTTGTCGAAGAACTCTCGGTCAAGAAAAAATACGCTTTGCTCGAACAGTTTGACGAGCCTTGCGAACTCGAAGAATCGTTTGCAAGAGGTATTGTCGATAAAATACTCGGCGACCATGCAAAAGACTTCTATGCGAAACTCGAAAGAATCGGCGACAGTTTGAACGAAATGCAAAAGCGCGACATTCATTGGATAACTTTTCTTGACGACGAGTATCCCGAATCGCTTTCGGACGTGTACGACAAGCCGATGGTGTTGTTTGCAAAAGGCAATGTCGAGGCTTTGAAAATGCGCATCATATCCGTCGTAGGCACAAGACGTCCGACAAGATACGGTGCAAAAGTGGCGGAAGAGTTTTCAAGAGAATTTGCACGAGCGGGGCTTTGCATTGCGTCGGGTTTTGCAAGAGGTGTGGACTCAATCGCGCACAAGGCTTGTATCGACAACTGCAGCGCGACGATTGCGGTGTTTGCGTGCGGACTCGACGTGATATATCCGGCAGAGCATAGAGGGCTTGCCGACGGAATTTTGGCAAACGGCGGATTGCTTATAAGCGAATATCCGCTCGGCACGAAACCTCTTCAATATCACTTTCCCGACCGCAATCGCATAGTGAGCGGAATATCAGAAGCGGTGTTTCTGCCACAAGCGGCAAAAAAAAGCGGCTCGCTGATAACTTTACGCCTTGCCATAGAGCAGGGCAAAGAGATATTTGTCGTGCCCGGCAACATCTACGATGAGGAAAACGCAGGTGGCAACGAGTTATTGAGGGAAATGCCTCATGCACTTGCGGTATCGCCCGAAGACGTGCTTGACGCTTTGCACATACAGCGCGAAGTCGTCAACAAAGAACCCGTGCAGATAGGTCTTGTCGAAAGTCAGATTCTCGACTCGCTGCACGACGGCGAAAGACATTTCGAGGAACTGCTGGCTGATACGGGACTCAACGTCGCAGACCTTACGAACGTGCTTTTCAACCTCGAAATAGACGGACTCATCGTCAAGACGGCAGGAAATTATTACGCTTTGGCGTAAAAAATTATTAATTAATAATTAATAATTGCGGGTGGGGTTTCACCCCACACCCGAACAAAACCTAAAACAACACAACAGCAGGAGATAGAATGAAACAACTCATTATCGTTGAGTCACCGCACAAGGCAAAGACCATTCAAAAGTATTTGGGCAACGACGCTGCGGTGCTTGCGTCCAAAGGACACGTTTGCGATTTGCCGACGCGTTCGTTGGGCATCGACGTAGACAACGGGTTCAAACCGCAGTATATTGTCACGCCGGACAAAGAAGCAACCATAAAACAACTCTCGCAAGCAGTCAAAAAGTATGACAAAGTCTACCTCGCAACCGACCCCGATCGCGAAGGCGAGGCTATATCGTGGCACCTCAAAAACACGCTCGGCGTTGAGGGCGACAAAGTGCGTATCGAGTTCAACGAGATTTCGCCCAAAGCCGTGCGCGCCGCTATGGAAAATCCGCGAGAGATAAATATGAATCTTGTCAACTCGCAACAGGCAAGACGAGTGCTTGACAGGCTTGTCGGTTACAAGATTTCGCCCATTCTTTCAAGAAAACTCAAGCCCAGTCTTTCGGCAGGTCGCGTGCAATCCGCCGCGCTCAAAATGATTGTGGACAGAGAAAAGGAAATCCGCAACTTCAAGCCCGAAGAATACTGGTCGATAAATGCGTTGCTTCTCAAAGACGGCGCAAAAAAGACAAAAGCGAATCTTTTTGTAGCCGCGCTCAACGACAAGAACGGCGAAAAAATAAAACCCTCTTGCGCAGACGAGGCATATGCGATTGCCAACCTTATGAGAAAATGCGACTATCGCGTCGACGAAGTGAAAAAGAGCGTGTCTTTCTCAAAACCCGCTCCGCCTTTTACGACAAGTACGATGCAACAAGAGGCGAGCCACAAACTCAATATGACAGCCGATCGCACCTCGAGAGTTGCGCAGCAACTTTACGAGGGCGTAAACATCGAGGGCGAGGGGCAGCACGCGCTTATAACGTATATCCGTACCGACAGCGTGCGCATTTCACCCGATTTTGCCAAAATCGCGCTCGCATTTATCGCAAAGACTTACGGCAGCGAATACGCGCCGAAAGTGCAGAACGTCTACAAGACAAGCGACAACGCACAAGACGCGCACGAGGCAATCCGTCCAATCGACCTCAACCGCACGCCCAAGTCCCTCGAAGGGAAGATGGACAGAGATGCGTTTAGGCTGTACAAACTCGTGTACGAACGCTTTATGGCTTCGCAAATGACTCCCGCGCAGTACAACACTATGCGAGTGCATATTCTCGGCGAAAGCAATGGCGAAAAACTCGGATTCGTGGTCAAAGGCAAGAGCGTAAAATTCAAGGGCTTTACCGCCGTGTACTCGGCAACCGTCGAGGAAAACGACGAGGATAAGGAACTCGACACCATGCCCGACCTCAACGAGGGCGAACACCTCAATCTCGACGACGTGGGTTGCGAGCAAAAGTTCACCAAACCGCCGGCGAGATACAACGACGCAACGCTCGTCAAGGCTCTCGAAGAAAACGGAATCGGTCGTCCGAGTACTTACGCAAGCATAATTTCGGTCATCGCAAAGCGCGAATATACCGAAAAACAACAAAAAGCAATCGCTCCTACGCCGCTCGGCGGAGCCGTTTGCGAGTATATGGAAAAGAATTTCCCCGACATAATGAACCTCAACTTTACCGCACGCCTCGAAGGCGCACTCGACAAAATTGCCGACGGCGAGCAACAGTGGCAGGAACTTATAGGTGCGTTTTATCCACGACTTATGAAGTTTGTGGAACGCGCGGCAAAGCAGGGCGGCGGAAGTCTTCCCGACGAAGAAAGCGACGTGGTATGCGACAAATGCGGCGCGAAAATGGTTGTCCGTCACGGCAAATACGGTCCTTTCCTCGCTTGCCCGAACTATCCAAAGTGCAAGAACATCAAGCGCATCGTGGAAGTTGTCGGCAAATGTCCCAAGTGCGGCGGCGACGTGAGCAAACGCACTTCGAAAGCAGGAAAGACATTCTACAGTTGCACGAACTATCCCAAATGCGATTTTATCAGTTGGGATATCCCTGCGCCGTATTTCTGCCCTGATTGCGGCTCTACGATGAAAGTGGTGAAGCGCGACGACAAAACCTACTATGTCTGCACGAATCGCGGGTGTAAGCATCGCGAATTAGTTAAAGACGACGAATAAGCAAATCACGCGAAAAATTAATAATTAATAATTATTAATTATTAATTGCGGGTGGGCGCTGCCCACACCCGAAACGAAAACATAGCAAACAAACAAAAATGAGCAAACATGTTGTGAAAATTATAGGCGGCGGGCTTGCAGGGTGCGAAAGCGCGTTGCAACTGCTGAGAAGAGGATTTGCCGTAAAAATGTACGAAATGCGCCCCGTCAAAACTACGGGCGCACACAAGGGCGATTCTCTTGCCGAACTCGTTTGCTCAAACTCGCTCAAATCGACAGAGCCTTGCACGGCTTCGGGACTTTTGAAAGCGGAACTCGACGTTTTGGGA
>CAVFCJ010000057.1:0-9202 GCA_963620965.1 bacterium | reverse complement strand
GGTGACAAGTGTTTTGCATTCGGCGCAAAATAATTATTCATTATTAATTATTAATTAATAACAAAACCTTATTTGTCACCGAATTTTCATTTAAACACAACATATTGTCTTTTGAAAATCATTTGAATTTTTGCGTTGGCGATAGGTTTTTTTTGTGCTATCATTATACGCTGTATAGAAGGAGTTAATATTGTGGGTTTTGCAAAATTTCAGAGTGACTTTTTGATGGAAACGTTTACGCTCGTGGACAATCTGTTTATCAACGAGCATTTGCCCTATTGCGACGAAAAGCAAATCAAGGTTTATCTTTACGGTTTGTACCTTTGTATGACACCGCAAAAGGAAAACAGCGTGCAGGAACTTTGCGCACGTTTGGATATGACGGAAGCGGAAATTTTGTCCGCATATTCCTATTTCGAGGACATGGGGCTTGTGCAAATCGTGAGCAAGCAACCGCTCGAAGTGCAGTATCTGAGCCTCAAACACTCTATGCAAACGCCAAAGAAATACAAGAGCGAAAAGTGGAACGATTTCAACGCGCACCTTCAACAACTTTTCCCCGAGCGTATGCTCACGCCCAACGAGTACAACGAGTACTATATGTTCCTTGACGAAAGCAAAATCGAGCAGGACGCAATGCTTATGATTGTGCAGTACTGCATCAATTTGAAGGGCATGAGCGTGAGGTACCCCTACATACTCACGGTTGCGCGCAACTGGGCGGCGGACGGCGTTCGCACTGCGCAGGACGTTGAAAACAAACTTTCCGAATACGACCAACAATCCGAGCAAATGCAAAAAGTGCTCGTCGCGCTCGGCAGAAAGGGCGGGGCGGAACTGGAAGAGAAGCAAATGCTTCTCAAATGGACTCGCAGTTGGGGATACGAACTCGACGCAGTGCTTGCGGCGGCAAAGACGCTCAAAGGCGCAAAGAACTTCAAAAAACTCGACGCGAAACTCGACGAATTCTATCGTATGTCCATATTCACGGCTGAGGAAATGAACGACTATCAGGCGCACCGCGAGTATCTCAAAGACATCGCCGTTGCAGTCAACAAGAATCTGGGCATCTATTACGAGTCGTTCGAGCACGAAATCGAGGTGTATATTGCGGTGTGGACTGCAAAGGGATTCGACCTCGAAGCGCTCACCAAAATCGCGCACCATTGCTTTATATCCAGCGTGCGCACCCTCGACGGTATGAACAACATCGTCGAAAAATTCTACAAGCAAGGACTTCTCACCGCAAAGAGTATCGACGAATATATGCTTTCGCAAATCGAACTCGACGGCAAAATCAAGCAAATCATCGAGGCGAGCGGCAGAACTCGCGCGGTTACGACGCAAGATAGGGAATACTACCGCACTTGGAACGTCACGTGGGGATTCTCGGACGACGTTATTATGTACGCGGCAAAGCAAGCGGAAGGCAAAACCTATCCGACTCCGTTCGTCAATCAGTTGCTTTCGACCTACAAGGCAAACGGCATAACGACGGTGGAGCAGGCAAAGAAATTCACGCCGTTGCAAAGCGGTCAAAAGACGAGAGAAAAGACGTTCGACGAGCGCGCCTACTCGCAAGAGGAACTCAAAAGCGTGATAACGAGTATAGACAGTTTGAAGGACATCGAGTGGTGATATGAAACAAAGAGTTATGCAAAAAACGCTTTCAGAGCGTCAAAAACAGATAGAGGCGCAACAAGCCGCCGCGCGTGCGCTTGCGCAAAAGGCGTTTTCTATCGAGGAAATAGCAAAGGAGAACAAAGCGTACATCGACGCCGAATTTGCCGCTATGGCGAGCGGCGACGACAAGTCGAAAACGGCGGAAAAAGCGCACGAAAAGTATAGAAAAACTCTCGAAAAATACGGATTTTCCGAACAGGATTTCGAGAACAAACCATCCTGTCCGCTTTGCGGCGACACGGGATATGCGGGCGGCAAAGTGTGTTCGTGCGTATGGGATTTGTACGCCGAAAACCTCAAAAAAGAGTGTCAAATCGACGAAAGAGCAAAGTTCTCGTTCGAGGATTGCGACCTAAAAAAGATACGCGACGAGGCGCAAAGAAAAGCAACGAGCGCGCTTTACGATTCGATGAAAAAGTACGTTGCAAAATTCCCGACGGCAAAGTGCAAAACTTTGGTGTTTTCGGGCGGCGTAGGCACGGGCAAAACCTGTCTTGCAAGCGCAATGGCGCGCGCAATCGTCGAAAAGGGTTATTCCGTGCAGTTTTTGAGCGCGTACGAGTTTTGCTCGCTTATGCTCAAAGTCCACACTTCGCCCATATCCGAACGCAATGCGCTTTTAAGCGATACGCTCTCTTGCGATTTGCTCGTCATCGACGACCTCGGCACAGAGCCTATGCTCAAAAACGTAACCGTCGAATATCTGCTTTTGACTTTGGAAGAAAGACAATCCAAAGGACTTGCCACCGTAATCACCACGAATTTGAGCGGCGAAAACATATTGAATCGTTACGGCGAGCGCATTTATTCGAGATTGAGCCACAAGCAATACTCGATGATAATCCAAATGCAAGGCAACGATTTGCGCCTTTGATAGGACAAAATTTTCCGAGTATTTCTTGGCTTTTTTTGCGAGCATTCTTTCTATATTTTTTTGTGTTGAAAAGGCATCGCTTTTCCTCTTTTTTCGTTCCGAAATATCGTACAAATGCAAGATTCGGTATTGAAAATGATATAACTTTAAGATATAATTAATATATATCAATGAATGCGCGCGCTTGCGCAAAGGGAAAATTATGGCAGATTTGATGAACAAAAAGGAGAAAAAGGCAGGTGCTTTGACCGCAAATATGTGGATTTACGCTCTCGGACTTATGGGCATAAATCTCGGCATCGGTCTTATCAACAGTTATCAGGCGGAATTTTTCAACAAAATTCTTCAAGCGGATTTGATGGCTGTTGCAGGCATTATTCTGGCGGCGAAGTTTATAAGCATAGTTGCGGACTTCGTCATCGGAAACCTCATCGACAGAGCGAATTTCAAGGCAGGCAAAATGCGCCCGTGGATTCTGTTTTCGGCGTTTCCGCTTGCGATTCTGACGATGATTTCGTTCGTTTACATTCCGTTTTCGTCAAACGCGGGCAGATATATTTACATAATCTTCGTAGTTGTGCTTTGGAACATCTCTATGACTATGGCGGACATCCCCTCGCAAGGTATGCTTTCGCTCATTTCAAAGAGCAGTGAAGAAGTCAACAATGCGGCAGGTCTTGGCAACACGCTCAAATCCGTTGCGCTTGCCGCCCCGGGCGTGTTCGTAAGTTTCGTGTGCATACTCACCGGCTCGGACGGCGCGGTCGGCGAAACCGAATATCTCATCACCGCGGGCATAATGGCAGGGCTTGGACTCATATTCCAACTTCTTATGTATTTCAAGTGCAAAGAGGTCGTCAAGTCCAACACTTCGGCGGGCATGAGTTTCAAAGAGATGTTCAGAGAACTCAAAAACAACAAGATGTTGCTCATTGTTTTCGGAACGTACATTCTCGGCTTTGGCAGAAACATCGGTCTCGGCATTGCGGTGCAGGCAACTTGCATACTCATTCGCGACGGTATCGACCTTTCCTTTATCGGTATGGGTACGCTTTACGGCGACGCGTGCAGTTGGGCAATCGGCATTACGAGCGCGATTTCCTCAATGGTTACAATCGTCTTCAACCCCGTCATAAACAAGAAACTCGGCGAAAAGAAGTACTTTATCGTCGCAGGTTTCTACGGCTTTGCGGTTACGCTTATTTCAACGCTCATTTACACGCTCAGTCCGAGCGGCGGCTTCGGAAGAAGCATTTGGGCAATCTGGATTTATCAATTCTTCCTCGGCTTCGCATACGGACCCAACGGCTATTTGCCTATGGTTATGACCGCCGACATCGTGGACTATCAAGAGTGGAAGACGGGCAAGCGCACCGAAGGCACGCAGTTTGCAATCCTTTCGATGTCCAACAAACTTTCCAACGCGCTCTCGGTGTCGCTTGGTATATTGTTTATCGGCGCAATCGGCTATTCGGCATCAAAATATGCCGATGTTGCGCAGTTCGGCGTGCAGGGTAGTGCGGAAAATCTGCAGGCAATCGCAGGTTACGTCACCGACGGTATGCAAAACAAAGCGTGGATAATCTACTTCTTGCTCCCCGGACTTTGTATGCTTGCAAGTTCGCTGTTGATGTTCTTCTACAAGATTGACGAAAAGACGAAGAAACAAATGCGCGAAGAACTGGCAATTCGCAGAGCGGAAAACGAGGCGGCGCAAATCGTCGAGGACGAGGAATGCACCGACAACTGCGCCGAATGCGACAAAGAATGCGATTTGAGAGCGGCAGATACGCAAGAAGAAACCGAAAAGCCGTTTCAAGAAGCACTCGCTGAACATTACGAAGAAGAATTGAAGGAAATCGACGATTCGACGACGGATTCGGAAGAATAAACCGTATATAAAAAATCAAACGCGACGGTCTGTAAGTTTTGCCTTGCAGACCGTCGTTTTCTCTATACAAAAATCAAAGCCCCCGAAAAATCGGGGGCTTTGCTATTATAACGTTTTACGAAACGTCGTTATTTGACGATATAAACCTTGCTTTGGCACTTTTCGAGAGATACGGAAATCGTGCCGCTCGTGGTGAGTTTTTCGCCGCTCCATTGCTCTTTTGCGTTATATTCGGCTTGTTTTTGCAATGCGACGTACTTGTCGTCGGCAAGCGTATTGAGGTCGAATTTCGCTTTTGCGCCGTGAGAGGACTTGTTGAAGAAGCACACCGCAACCGAGCCGTCCGCAAGTGGTTTTGCAAGGATATCCACGACGCCTTTCTTGACGCGTTTGGCTTGCTTTGCGAGGGAGTCTTGGTTGATTGCGATCATATTTCTGTTGGTGACGATGCTCTTGACCTGCTCGCTCATATTGCGCAAGTCGTTGCCGAGAATGAGCGGCGCGTTCATCATACACCAAAGAGAGAAGTGCGACACGTTTTGATTGTAGGTGAGTTTGCCGTTGCCCACTTCGAGCATATCGGGGTCGTTGTAGTGCCCCTTGCTTGCATACTTATAGAGTTTGACCGTGTGTTCATAGATGGTTTTTATCCAAAACCACCACGGGTTAATATCGGGAGTGGTGCGCCAGAGGTTGCCTGCTTTCGCGCCCCAGTTGTAGGGTTTGCCCCAACCCCATTCGCAGATGGAAAATACGATGGGTTTTTCCGCTTGTTTGCGTTCTTTTGCAACTCTTGCCGTAGCGTCTTTGAGAGCCTTGCCCATGCGGCGATACTGATACATTTCGCTGTCGGCTTTGCTCGTGATCGGGTTGAACAGTTCGATTTTGTTTTTACCCGCTTTGAGATTTACGATAACTTGGAATCTTGCAGTGAGGTTGAAGTGCTTTTGCGGCGGGAAAAGGATCTCGTACTCCTCGCCGTCGTTGATTTTGGCGATGAGATACTTTTCGTAGGCGCCTTTCTTTTTGATGTTTATCGTAAGGACATATCTGCCGTCTTCGTCAATCTCGACGTTGTTGTAGGTGATTCTGCCTTGATTTGCGTCGAGCCCCGAAACGTAACTGCCGCTTGGAAGTTTTGTGTCCGTCATAAATCTCGCAAGTCCCGAAAGCACGGCGTTATGTACAGAATATTCGATGGGATGCAAGTCAAATTGCGAAATGCTTATCGAATAGACGAGCGGCGCATAGCGAGAAATCGGGATGTGATGGCAGTAGTCGTACTTGAAGTATTCTATGCCCCATTTTGCGAGGGTGTAGGCGTCGTATTGCTCCCTGCCGAGACTTGCCGGCAAATCCTCGCATGTGAGGGTGCCGTTCGATGTGTACGCACCCAGTTTCAAGCCCATTGCGTTGACTTGCTGCGCAAGATTTGCGATGCCGTTCGGGAAGGTTTCGTAATCGCCCACGAGCTCGCCGTTTTCGTCGCGTAAGGAGGATTGCCAGCAGTCGTCGAGATTGAGATATTTGTATCCTGCCTCGATAAGACCGTTGTCTTTCATCGCCTTTGCGGTGTCGAGAATGAGTTTTTCGTTTATGCGGTTTTTGAACGTATTCCAACTCGACCAACCCATAGGGGGGGTAAGCGCGACGCCGTTGTCATAGTCGTCAAGTTCGGGGTTTACGCTCGTCGGTCTTTTCTTTTGGAAAAGGCTTTTGATGTAGCAAAAGGGACACATATTGTTGCGTTTCATAATTCCACCTTGTAAATCGTCAAAGTTTATTTAACTTTGTTTTGAGGATATATTTTTCGTTTTTTCGCTTTTTGATTTTCTAACCTTGTCTTTTTGCGGCCTTGAATTCTTTGCTCTCGTCTTTGCGTCAATGCTATCAAATCTTTTTTCGATTGCCTCGCCGTGCTCGAGTTTGATTTGATTCATCATCGCAACGAATCCGACGTATGCGACGGTGAGTATTGCGCCGATTGCAAGCATCGCTTTGCCCATCTCCCAGTTGACGTGATTGTCAAGACTGAAGAAGGTGCGAAGCAGTGCGACGATGTCTATCGTTTTGCCGTTTATCTCGACGTTGATAGAGAGGAAGTAGATTCCAACAAATATGAACACCATAAGAACGTAGGTGAACAAGTTGAGCAGAATGAGCCATTTCGACTTGTCGAACTTGTGCTTTTTGCGTTCTTTTTTGGGTTTGCCGCATTTGTTGTTGCCCTGTTCGCTTTCGGATTCGAGAACTTTCATAACCACGCCGTTCCTCAAAGAGTCGCGCTTTTCGCTCTCGTCGAAATCATCGTATATGCGAGCCGCTTCCGCTTTTTCCGCGCGCAACTTTTCCGCTTCCATCTCTTTCATAAAGTCGCTGATTCCGAAAAACGCCGACCAACTCGAAAGTTTTGTTGGCAAGGACACCTTGAACAAAAGCAGAAATCCCACGAACGTGATAATCCATATAAACACCGTTTGCGACTGTTCCGCCGTAATGTCGGTGAGGAAAAATCTGTTGCAAATTATCACCGCTATTGCGCCGAGCAAAACGGTGATTCCGCCGGGGATGGCGTTTGAAAGCACTTTTGGCAAAAACCTGCCCGTAACTCTATCTGCATTCGGTTCGAGCGCAAGCACCACCGACGGCATACCTATCGTCACCGCACCCATAATCGTGAGATTCTGCGGCGTGAAGGGGAGGGGGTCGACTACGAGCATAAACAACAGCGCGAGCAACGTGTTATAAATGGTTTTCATGATGTAGAGGGCGGCGGAACGTTCGAGGTTGTTTATGGAACGTCTGCCTTCTGCAACCACTCTCGGCATAGACGAGAAATTGCTGTCCAAAAGCACGAGCGAACTTACGTTCTTTGCCGCGTCCGAACCCGAAGCCATTGCCACCGAGCAGTCCGCTTCTTTGAGCGCTAGCACGTCGTTTACGCCGTCGCCCGTCATCGCGACGGTGTGACCTGCCTTTTTGAGCGCTTTGACGAGCATAAGTTTTTGATCGGGAAGCACGCGCCCGAATATAGTGTATTTGGTTGCCGCCTCGTACACTTCCTGCTCGGTGCTTAGCGTGGACATATCCACGATGTTGTCGCAATCCTCGAGTCCCGCGCGCATAGCGACCGCCCTTACGGTCTGCGGATTGTCACCCGAAATTATCTTTACGTTTACGCCTTCCTGCTTGAAGAAACGCAACGTGTCGGGGGCTTCTTTTCTTATTTTGTCGGTTATGAATACGAAACTTTCAAGAGCGAGAGTTTTGGGCAGGGTGCCGTCGCCGAACTTGTTTTTCGAGGATGCGATAACCATAACTCTGAATCCCTTTTGCGCCATTTCCGACATAGTGTTTTCCATCGCTTTGGTGCGCTTTTTGAAAACGAATTCGGGTGCGCCTATGACGTAGGAAACGCCGTCGATTCTTGCGCCGCTCCATTTGCGTTGAGAGGAGAACGGCACGGTCTGTTCCACTTCGCCCGCGCTTTTCAAATCTTCAACGTAGGCGCGAAGCGCATTTATCGTCGCATTGTCGTCGTCGAGCGCGCTCGTGACGTTTTTAATGATTTGTTTTATACCGTTTGCGTCCTTGCCTGTTGCCGGTTGCAATTCGTTGACTTCCATCGTGCCTTCGGTGATAGTGCCCGTTTTGTCGAGGCAAAGCACGTCCACTCTTGCGAGCGTTTCAACGCAATAGAGGTCTTGCGCAAGGGTTTTGTGCCGAGAAAGCCTCATAACGCTTACGCAAAATACCGTCGAGGACAGCGCGACAAGTCCCGACGGAATCATACCTATGACCGTTGCTATCGTGCCCAGAACCGTCGATGAAAGGTGTGAACTTATCTTGTAGCCGAGAAGGGTGGTTATCATCTTTTCTGCGTCGTCGGGGTTTGCCTGAACAAAATACTTTACGCAGAACAGCATAATGCCAAGAGGTACGATTATGCTCGCCATAACCTTGACTATGAGCATAAGCGAACGCCATATTTCGCTGTTTGGTTTCTTGAAATACTTTGCGCCCGAACTGATTTTGGTTGCGAAATTGTCGAGCCCGACGTGTTCGACCTGCGCTTTTGCAGAGCCGGACACGACGAAACTGCCAGACATAATCTCATCGCCGGAGTTTTTGAGGATTGCGTCGGGTTCGCCGGTAATCAAACTTTCGTTGACTTCGATAGAGCCTTCGACAACGACTGCGTCTGCACAAATCTGACTTCCCGTCGACAAAACCGTCAAATCGTCAAGCACGATGTCCTTGACGGCAATCTCTTTTTCCTCGCCGTCGCGAATCACTATTGCTTTGGGAGCAGATATGAGCGACAATTTGTCGATTGTCCGCTTTGCTCTTATTTCTTGGAATATGCCAACGAGTGCGTTGAAGATGATGAGCAACATAAATCCGAAGTTGCCCAAAATGGAAAGTAAACTTTTGCCTGCATCCACAAAGAAGAATATAAGCAGCGCAAGCAGAATAAATACAAAATTAAAAAACGTGACGATGTTTTCACGCAAAATCTGTGCGATGCTTTTCGTCTTAACATTCGTGTCGCCGTTCATTTTTCCTTCGGCGATTCGGTTGTCCACGTCTTTTTGTGCAAGTCCGTTTCGAGTGTCGGTGACAAACTTTTTCTCTACGGCTTGTTCACCTTGCTCGTTTTCGATGATTTCGGACGACATATTGACGTTTTTTTCGGGCTTTTCCGCCATAATTCCTCTTACGCGCACGCGTGTTCATTTTTGTACGTATAATTA
>CAVFCJ010000056.1:0-9295 GCA_963620965.1 bacterium | reverse complement strand
CATCATATACTCTAACGTAGCGACGACAAAACAGAACACACAGACCTTTCAAAGCGACGAGGAAGCAAGGCTTTCAAGCATACTTTCTTCGGTTGAAGGTGCAGGCGAAGTGGAAACAATGATAACCAAATCGTCTGGGCAGGTGGTCGGCGTACTCGTCATTGCGGACGGCGCAAGCAATCCGCTCGTAAGGCTGAGACTTTTGCAGGCAACATCGGCGGCGCTCGGGGTGGATTCCGAAATCGTGAGTGTTTTGAGGCGCACAAAATGAGAACCTATAGGAGGAATATATGAAAATGAAACCAAAAACCAAAAAGATAATCGTTTTGTCGGTTATGGTTGCCTTGCTCGTTGCAACGGGTGTGCTTAACTTTGTTTTGAGCGACAAACTCAACAAGACATCGGACGACATTGCCGGACAACAAACCGCCGTAACGCAAACCTTTTTTGCGGCGGCGAGAAGCGACCGCGACGCTACGAGAGAATCCGAGTTTTTGTATCTTGACGCGATTATGAATTCTGAGGACAGTTCCGAAAGCGCAAAGACAACGGCGCAAGAACAGAAAATGTTGCTTGTTGAAAGAATGGAAAAGGAACTTGCGCTCGAAACTCTCATCAAGGGCAGAGGATTCGAGGACGCAATCGTCACGCTAAGCGACAAAGGCGTGAGCATCGTGGTGGGGCAGAGTGAATTGACACAGGAGCAAGCAAATCAAATTCTTTCCGTCGTCGTGTCTGAAACCACGTTCAAACCGACAGATGTCAAAGTGATTCCTTTTGACTGACATAGGGGGGGGAGATAGGATAGGCGCATCGCATAAGCGGTGCGCTTTTGTCTGCAATGCTGTGCGCTGTTTTACGTTCAAAATAATTTTTGCGAGCGGTTGATATAATTTTTTGCGTGTGATATAATAATTAAAAAAGAGGTCGAATATGGCAAAAGAAAAATCACCGGTATTGAATGACGTACTCGTTTCGCTCGCAACCGAAGCGACGCAAGACGTTGAGGGCATACGCCTTCTCAATTCAAAGCGCAATCGCGGCGCGGTGTCCGTATACGTTTTGCCCAACGAAAAAGTCACCGTCGACTTTTTTGTGAGTATCGATTTGGGATACAGCGTTCCGACGCAAGTGGCGGTTTTGCAAGAGAAAGTCAAAAAACAAATCGAAGGCGCAACCAAGTTTAAGGTTCAGTCCGTAAACGTGCAGGTTGTCACGGTAAACGTAGCGCAATAATTATGAGAAGAATAGCAAGAGAAAACGTGTTCAAACTGGTGTTCGAGTACACCTTCTACGGCTCGGTGAACGAGTCTACTTTGGAATTGATGCTCGTTGACAGCGACCTCACCGAAGACGACAGACAGTATATCAACTCGACATATCTCGGCGTTGCCACAAACGATGAGAAACTCAAAAAGATTATCGAAAGTCACCTCGAAGGCTACACCCTCGAAAGAGTGTATCGTCCCGACTATGCGGTGTTGCTCGTTGCGACGTACGAACTTACGGAACATACCGCACCGAATGCGGTGGTAATAAATGAGGCGGTCGAACTTTCAAAGAAGTACGGTACGGAAAAATCCGGCTCTTTCGTAAACGGTGTGCTTGCAAAAATAGTGAAAGATATTGACTGAACGTTGCCAACCTATCCCGAAATTTTCAAATGATGCAGAATTTATGTGCAAATGTTTGATATTTCGGGATTTTTTAACTCAAAAACAGCGCAAAAATGCCGAAAAATCGGTGTTTTACTGCAAAAAAGGTGTATAAAGTGTCGATTGTGTCAGATAAAACCCCATTTTCTGAAAATACAATATCCGTAAGCGAGGTCAATGCCACGATAAAAGCGTGCATTGACGCTCCGATATTCAAAGGTTTGGAAGTTTTTGGCGAGATTTCGGGCTACAAGTTTTCCGGACCTCACGCTTACTTCACTTTGAAGGATAAATTCTCGCAACTTTCCTGCGTGTGCTTCTACGCGCAAAAAACCTACGTTCCAAAAGACGGCGAAAGCGTCATTGCGCACGGCTCGCTCGACTACTACGTCAAGGGCGGCAGACTCTCGTTGCAAGTCAGTTCTATGACCCCCGTCGGGCAAGGTATGCTGTTTTTGGAATTTGAAAGGCTAAAAGCAAAACTGCAAGAGGAAGGTTTGTTTGACGAAGCGCACAAAAAGCCTATTCCGCAATTTGCCAAAAACGTGCTTGTCGTCACGTCCAAAACGGGCGCGGTCATTCGTGACATCGTGACGACGGTACGGCGCAAAAATCCCGTCATTGACATCGTCGTCAAAGACGTTAGAGTGCAAGGCGAGGGCGCAGGCAAGGAAATCGCAAAAGTGCTCGAACGAGTTGACAATCTCGGCTACGACGTAATCGTAATCGCAAGGGGCGGGGGATCGCTCGAAGACCTTGCGCCGTTCTACGACGAAACGCTTGTCAGAGCGGTGTACAAAATGAAAACGCCCGTCGTGTCCGCTGTCGGACACGAAACCGACTTTTCGCTTTGCGACTTCGCTGCCGACAAACGCGCGGCAACTCCGACGGCAGCAGGCGAACTTGTGGCGTACGACTACTATGCGCTCGCCGACGAATTGAAACAGAATATGCGCAGACTGTCTGTCAACGCATCGCGTGCGTACGAGAGAAAAAGTTCGGCAGTGCAGATAAGTTGCAACAAGTTGAGGTTGCTCGCCTCCGAGTTCTATTTGCAGAGAGGACACAAAATCGAATTTCTTATGCAACGAGCAAAATCGCAGATAGAGAGGAAGTTCGAGATTGCGGACGCAAGGGCGGACAAGGCTATATCCTCACTCGACAACCTCTCGCCGCTCAAAACTTTGAAGCGCGGATATTTTAGAATCCAAACTCAAGGCAAAACCATAAATAAGGTTGCGAATCTCAAAATCGGCGATACCGTCACGGCAACCGGCTCGGACGGTGCGATTGAGGCGCAAGTAAACAAAATAGAAATTTTCGAGGAGAAAAATAATGGCTGAAATCAAAAAGTTTGAGGACGCTTTGGGCGAACTCGAAGCAATCGTAAAACAACTCGAAGGCGACATTCCTCTCGACGAGGCGGTCAAGGCTTTTGAAAAGGGTATCGAACTCAGCAAGATTTGCATTGCCGACCTCAAAGCCGAAAAGGGCAAACTCGCTTTGCTTGTGGACGACATCAACAATCTCACCGAAGAATTGAAACTCGACTGACTATGAAAATCTCGACGATTGACAAAAAAGAATTTCTCGTTATGTTTGAGAAGTCGCTCAAAAATGCGATAGGCGATGGCAATTCCGTAATCGATGAGGGTATGCGCTACGCCACGCTCGACGGCGGCAAGCGAGTGCGTCCGTTTTGCGTGTACTTTGGTGCGCGCGCAATAGGCAAAGACGCCGAAGTTGACGAAGTTATCCGTCTTGCGGTGGCGGTCGAACTCATTCACAACTATTCGCTCGTTCACGATGATTTGCCCGCAATGGACAACGACGACTATCGCAGAGGCAAACTTTCCGTACACAAAAAGTTCGGACACGCAAACGGCATTTTGATTGGCGACCAACTTCTCACGCTCGCCTCGTGCGTGCTGCTTGACGGCGCAAGGGTGTACGGCTCGCATTTTGCGAGGGCGGCGCAAGAGATAACGATTGCGGCAAAACGTATGGTTTTGGGGCAGGCAAGCGACTTGCACGGTTGTGAGATTGTGGACGATTTTCTTGATATGTACTCGCAAAAAACTGCCGCGTTAATCGTAGGCGCATTCGTCTCGGGCGCGATATGTGCGGGCGCAGATTTCGAGCAGATAAAAAATATCTGCGAATACGCTTTGAATATCGGCATTGCGTTCCAACTTGCCGACGACCTTTTGGACGAGGGCGAGGACGGAAGCATAGTATCGGTGCTCGGCGCAGAGGAAACGCATGCTTTGCTCAACGCCAAAACGCAGAGAGCAAAAGAGATAAGCCTGAACTTTTCGGGCGCAAAAGAATTGTCCGATTTTGCTGACGCACTTTGTAATAGACAAAAATAAAGAGAATATGGCGTAATCTTTCAAAAAGTTGTTGCCAAATCCGTTTGTTTTTGATATATTGTTAAAGCAATCGAGTGCGGGAGTGACTCAGTGGTAGAGTGTCACCTTGCCAAGGTGAAAGTCGCGGGTCCGAATCCCGTCTCCCGCTCCAACGAATAGCCACGAAAGGGCATCACCCCAAAGTGGCATATGGCATCATAGCCAAGAGGTAAGGCAAGGGTCTGCAAAATCCTCACCCCCAGTTCAAGTCTGGGTGATGCCTCCAAAAAATATCTCGCTTTTGGCGAGATATTTTTTTACGAAATAAATCTGCTATGCGTATTTGTGAAATGCGTGACATTGTTTTTTTGTTTGAGTTATTTCCCGCTTTAATTGAAAATAAACAATCAAATCGCTATTTACATTTTCGCAATTAGGTGCTATCATATCCGTAGCAATCAAAGGAGATATTGTATGGAAAGTCCGCTTGCTCAAAAATCGAAATCGTTTGCTCTCGATATCATCAAACTCTGCAACCAAATCAAAATCGATAAGCGCGAGACAGTGCTTGTCAATCAACTTATGCTGTCGGGCGCGAGTATCGGCGCGAGGGTGAGGGAAGCGTACTGCTCGCAAGACAAGGCGGACTTCATCAAAAAACTGCAAGACGCACTCAAAGATTGTTCGGAAACGGAATATTGGATCGAGTTGCTCATCGAAAGCGGAACGTACTATTCGGACAGAATGATTCTCGAAAAATGTATCGAGATAAAGAAGATGCTCATCTCGACCATAGCAAAGGAAAGCGAGGTGGCAAAAGCCGAATAAACCGAGCAAATCGACACATTGAAAAGAAAAGAATTCCGCAGGAATTCTTTTTTATATGCAAAAGCGTTTTGTTGTGCTTTACAATTTCTCTTTGTAGTGCTACAATTTCATACAATTAAAGCGCATAGCACTTAAATAATAATTGCCGGAATGGCGGAATAGGCAGACGCAAGGGACTTAAAATCCCTCGATGGCAACATCGTATCGGTTCGACCCCGATTTTCGGCACCAAACACCTCGTTTTTCGGGGTGTTTTGTTTTTCTTCGTCTAAAAGCGGAAATAATTATACAAAAGTGCCGATAAGATACCACAAAAGATATTGCAAAGTCGCGTGCGCGGTGTTATAATTATCAAGTATATAAGGGGTAATATCGTGTATGCGCGTTGCGCGCACGCACGCAAGGTGAGCAATGAATTCTACGACATACGCAAAAAGAACGCTGTACAAGCCAATCGATTTCTTCTTCCGCGCAGTGGCAGACGTTTCGGGCAAGACGAAAAAGATCGCTTTTGTCGATGCATTCCAGATTTTGAACGACCGCTATCTCGGCAGGATGAGCGTATGCAATTATTTCTATATCGCAGAGGGCTCGGTCAGAATCAACGAACTCAATATCATCGCTCTCGAAGAGCTGGTCAATTACGACCTTGTTATGAAAGAGAACTTTCTCATTCCCGACATAACGTACAACATTCCTTTGTCCACTCGTTTTTTGGAAAACGACAAGGATTTCGACATACTTTTGTCCACGCTCAAAGATTTGGGCTACAAGAAAAACGGATTGATAATTTCCTTTTTCGTATCCTCGCTCGCAAAGTTGGACGAGGGCGGAAAGGACAGATACAACCGTTTGCGCAAGGCGGGGTACAAGGTCTGCGCGACGGCGTTCGGCGAGGACTACAACTCGCTCGACGTTTTTGCGGATTTCAATTTCGATTATCTCAGATGTGAGGCTCAATATTTCGATGCGGACAAGAACAAGAAAAAAGTTCTTGCAATGCTCGTAGGTTTCTGCAAAGCCAACAAGATAGGTTTCGTTATGGAAGGCGTTGACACGCCGAGCCAGTATTCGCGATTCAAGCGCGAGGGCGTCAGATATATGACGGGCAGAGGCGTTTCCAAACTTTCGCGTTGGGTCACCAACGAACTTTTGCTTCTCAAAGACCCCGAAGGCGAGAAGAAGGAACAGTATCTCAAGAAACTCCAAAAGATTCTCGACGCAAAGGAAAAAGCCGAGCGTGACGAACTCGAAGCGTTGCGTAATGCGGCAATAGAAAAGGCAAAGGCAACCGACGGTGAAAAGGTTATGCCGTCCGCGCCTCGTCCCGAACTTGCAAAATCGCCCTATCAGGTGCGTCTCGAACAGCAAAAACTCAATGCGAAGAAAGCAACCGAGGAAAGATTGCATATACAGTCAAAACTTATCGAGCAAGATCCCAAAGAAGCCGAAGCGAGAGAGAAGAAACTCATCACAGAGATGTCGCGTATGCGATATGAGGGCGACGTACAAAGTGCGCTTGCGCTGTCGTTTGCATCTCAAAAGAAAAGTGAACTCGGCATAGATAGACCTCTTGCAGGGCAGACTGCGCCAAAATTCGAGACGGCGAAGCCCGAACCAGAAAAGGAAAAGAAAGAAGTCGTGGTTGATGAAAGTGAAAACAGCGTCGCCGCGCCTATACGTCCCGAAAAACCGTCGGGATTCACCGTATCCAAGAAACCTAAAAAATCCAAAAAAATCAAAGCCGATTTTGAAAAGGAAGAAAAACTTTTCAACGAATACAAGTCGGACAGCCTTTTCGGCGGACTTGGAATGAATGCGGGCATGAAAGGCATCGGAGTGACGTTGCACATAGAAAACAAGGATAAGGACGAACCCGACCTTGTTGGCAGTTACAACGACAAAGGTCAGTGGGTTGACGAGGACGGAAACGTTTTCAACGGCTACTTCGACGTTGAGGGCAACTGGGTGGAATACGAGCAATTCGACGTAAGCAAGGAAGGCTCGTACAACGAAAACGCGCAGTGGGTTGACAAAGACGGCAGCGTATACGACGGCTACTTCGACGAAGAAGGCAGATGGATAGACTATACCTACACCGATCCCAACGGCGAGATAGTTGACAACGGCTACTTTGACGATACGATAGGCAAGTGGGTTCCGTACGGCTACTTTGCAGGCGACGGCACGTATCACAAGTTTTGAGAATCAAAACTTGCGAAGTGATATTGCCTATGGCAGTTAAATTGTGCCTTCGGCACAGTGATATTTGCGCCTTGCGCAAATGAAATTGCACCGTTGGTGCAGTTGCGGAAGATTCAAATTATCCATATGTCATTGTGAGGGACAACGAATGTTGTGCCGTGACAATCAAGCGAAGCGAAATGCGCCTACGGCTGGATTCCCACGCTTACGCTCTGAATGACAAACGGAAGAATGAATTCAAATCTTCCGAAAACAAAAATCGACAAAAGAATAAAATACACAACCTAACAAAGCAATGAGCGAACAAGACAAAAACAACGAATTGACAGAAAATACGGCTGTCGAAGAAAAATCTGAATCTGCGTCGCAGTCTGCGCCGCAAGCGACGGATTCTTCTCAAGGTAAGCCGCAAAAATCTGTAAAATCTGCCAAAGGCGGCAAAAAGTCCGCTGCGACAGACAAAAAGGAGCAAGCCCGCTTGAAGAAAGAGTGGGAAGATTCTATCGTTGCGTCAAAAAAGGTCAAGCAAGAGGAGATGCGCCGCAAAGTCAAGCGCGCAATGCTCATTATGCTTGTTTTTTCGCTTATAGTGACGTCAATCGTATACGTTATGCTTCTGTTCATTCAAGAGAACAACATTCGCATCACCGCCAACAATCGCAACAAGGAGAAATCCATTTCCTTGTCGATGGACAACAGTTTCTGGACGCCCTATCTCAATGCCGACGGTCCAGAGGAGATGTGGAACATCAGTTACGATCACCGCTACGGTTTCCCGACGGAGTATGCCGATTCGATTGAGGAAGTTGTCGAGCGTTTGGAAGCGGACGAAGTTGAGCTTGGTGCGCAAAACGGCAAGCAGTTTATCCGTTTCACGTTCATGCTCAAAAACACGGGCAACGAGCAAGCGCACATCAACTATGAGATGACGCTTTCATTTGACAAGCATGCGTTGCAGGACGCGATACGCGTGACGTGGGGCGAGAGTTTCAGAAACGAAACTGCCGAAACGGACAAGCGCACCGATGTCGAGGTTTATGCGGCTCTTTCCAAAAACGAGCGTCTTGCAGGCTCCAACATCAATGCAAAGGGCGACGGCACATTCCGCACGGCAGAGGAAGGGTACATCGAGTATGTTTCCTATCCGGGTGCATTCACAAGGGATGTAAACAAAGGCGACACATATTATTACGTCAAGGATTTTGAATCGTCCCTCGCCACCGTCGATCAGCGCGCAGAGGAGCATGCCAACGGCTTTTTTGCGACCACTCCGTTTTATTCCGACGAGTACGTTTTCCAGCGTGAAGCCGATATGGCAAAAGGTGATATAATGTACTGCTACGTCAGCATATGGCTTGAAGGCAGCGACTTTGAGTGTATCGACGATAGGTTGGGGGGATATTGCAAGATTGGTCTTAATTTCTACGCTTCATAGAACCGTAGAAATTAAGACAATGATATTGCCTGTGGCAGTTATATGTGCGCAAGCGCACGTGATATTGTTGCCTATGGCAACAGTGATATTGCATCAAAGATGCAGATAAAAGCGGGGAATTTTGAAATGGACGACGGAAAATTGATTACCAAAGCAAAATTATTTGCAAAAGATATTGTTTTTTAACACGAGATATTAGAGAAAACCGTCACGAATATGTTATGTCAAACCAACTTTTACGGTCAGGTACAAGTATTGGTGCAAATATATTTGAATCAAAATATGCGCAAAGCAAAATGGATTTCATATCTAAACTTGAAATAGCGTTGAAAGAATTTTACGAAAGCGAATACTGGCTTGATTTACTTTTTGAAACGGATTATTTGGAAGAGGGCAAATATAGGGTATTGAAAAATAACTGCGGTGCTATCAGAAAAATGCTCATTTCTTCTTGTACGACATCAAAAAATAACAATTAGCATTTTAATTTCCACAACTGCGACGAAGTCGCAATATCGTTGCGCATAGCGCAAATATCGCTATTGCGATAGCAATAATATAACTGCGGCAACGCCGCAATATCGTTGCGCATAGCGCAAATATCACTATTGCGATAGCAATAATATAACTGCGGCAACGCCGTAATATCGCTGCGCATAGCGCAATATCACTATTGCGATAGCAATAATATAACTGCGGCATCGCCGCAATATCACACCAATCGTCTATGATTCGTGTACTTATATTAAAAAACTTATTTTAAAATCTAACGTGCGCAATGCGCATTGCGCGAGCGCGTATACACACGCACACGTTTGTAC
>CAVFCJ010000055.1:0-9364 GCA_963620965.1 bacterium | reverse complement strand
CGATAGTTCTCTATCGTTCCTTTTTGAGTACGTCAACTGCGAAGCTCGTGTTTTGCGAATAGTTTCTATACGGGTTGAACATCAAAAATTGCCCTTCTTTTCGCAAAATAATTTGTTTTAAAGTTTGTTTTAAAGTCCGATTTTTCAACGTTGCACTCTGCCGATGATAATTTTGCGATTTGGACTTTCTTTTGAATTTTTAGTTTGCTTTCCTCTTTTGCCAACTTGATAATTTGAAGTTCTTGGATTATTTTTCGTTATAAAAATAGCATCCATGTTGGACGCTACTCTATCGATGTTAACTTGGTATTGTTAGTTTTATACTTGCATATATATTTCTTATTTTGACATATTTTCGTACGTGCGCTTCATAGTGAGCGAATCTAACATTTGCGTGCAGGCGGATTCGCTCAAAACGTGAGGCGTAAGATTGTTTTTGACTATCACTTCGCAAAACGGTTCAAACTCAGGTCCGTATATATTGTCGGCAAAGGTCAAGTGCTTTATTTCGCCTTTTGCGCCGTACATAATTTTGCTGAAATGGACGTGCATATTTTTCGTCTTTTCTTCGCCGAGTCCGTCAAAAAGGTCGTCAATGATACGCTGAAAATCATCGGAAGTTTTCAATGCGCCGCCCCAAAGGCTGTTGACGTGACCGAAATCAACGCAAGGATAAACGTTCGGTGCGAGTTTGCAAAGTTCTATGACTTCGCTCACCGTGCCGATTTGCGCTTGTTTTCCCATAGTTTCGGGGCAAACTATCAAATCTTCGTCGCCGTTTTGTTTTATAGCGTCGAGTGCGCGCGCAAAATTGTCAAGCGTGCGTGCAAACGCTTCGTTTCGAGGTTGTTTACCCTCTGCACCGGGGTGAAAAACGCATCTTTGACCGTGAAAATGTCTGAGCGCTTTGAGCGAACTCGTGAGATAATTTATTGAATTGTCCGCTTTTTCTTGCTCGACTGAAGCAAAATTTATGAAATACGGCGCGTGAACACTGATTTCGATGCCGAATTTATCTGCTTCGTTCCCTATCGCTTCTGCGGTTGTTTCGCTTATGCGAACGCCTTTTCCAAAGGAATATTCAAACAAATCGAGTCCCTTATCTCTCAACCATTGCGGCATTTGAAGCGTCGCGGTCAAACCGTCTTTTGCGAACTGTTCGTCGTGTCCGGACGGTCCGAACAATGCTACGTTACTTTTATTTATCATTTGTCACCTCTAAAAAGCAAACTGTCTGCGTGATTGAGTTCGAAATCGTCAAGGATTTTCTTCGCATTGACCTCGTCGCCGACGAGTTGCACTTGCAACTCGATTTGAGAGTCAAATTTGATTATATCACGTATTTTTTCGATGAAATAAACGATAATATTTTTGCCGTATAAGTCACCCGAAAAATCGATTATATACGTTTCAATCGACACAGAATTATCCGAAAACGTTGGTTTTGTGCCGACGTTGGTCATAGATTTGAAGATTTTGCCGTCAACCTCACAATAAGTTGCATATATGCCGTTTTCAAGTTGCAAACGCGATTCGTCGGGCACGATGTTTGTTGTAGGAAATCCTATTGAGGTGCCTTTGTGGCGTGCGTGCATCACTTCACCGCTCATAAAGTACGGCAAAGCGAGATATTCGCTGAGTTTGTCAACTTGACCGTTTTTCACATATGATTTGAGTTTCGACGTAGAAATTTTCACGCCGTCCGACATTTCAAACGGCACTACACAGAGGAAAATTCCTTTATTGTCGCAATACTTGCGAAGCAAATCAACATTTCCAGCCGCGAATTTCCCGAACGTGTAATCTGCACCGACGAAAATCGATTTCACATTAAAATTTAACGTCAATGCGTCGAGAAAATCGAGCGGAGACAAACTTGCAAACCTATCGTCGAATAATGCGCCGATAACGATGTCCAAACCACATTTTTCAAGCACTTGAACCCGATCGGAAAAGCAATACATTTGTTTGTCGCCGTCGAAAAGAACGTTTGGATCGTTTGTGAACGTCAAAAGTGCGCTTTCGATACCGTTTGCAGTCGCATATTCGATTGCACTCTCGCAAAGTTTTTTATGTCCATTGTGGATGCAATCGAAAAAACCGAGCGCAAGCGCAACAGGAATATCGTATCGTTTTTCAAAATCGAGGATTTTCATACTTTCACAGCCTCGTTTTAATGTGTAGCAAACCGTTTACGCACTCGCCAATGCCGAGCACTTCACCGCCATGTGCGACGACGAAATCGTCGAGCGGTAAATCGTTGACTTTTATGCTTACGCCGTTCAAAACCTTGCTTGCTTGCATATCGTCTATTTGCACTTTTTCAAAATTTTTCAATGCGCAATCAATAGGTTCTAGGTGTTCTAACGGCATTTTTTCAAAATCGGCGAGCGAAACCGAATCGTAAATTTCAAAATCGCCGCTTTTTATTCTGCATATCGACGACATATAAGCAACCGTACCTAGCGAAGCGGCAAGGTCGCGCGCTATCGAACGAATGTACGTTCCGCTCGAACACGCAATTTCGAACGCATACTCGTTTTCTTTGAGCGTATACGGCGCGCCGTCTATATCGCTCTCAACCGTTTTTACGTAATAAACGGTCACTTTTTTCGGTATCAATTCGACTTGTATACCCTTGCGAGCCAAGTCGTACGCCCTTACGCCGCCTACGGATTTTGCTGAATACTGCGGCGGAATCTGGTCGATTTCGCCTACTATATTTTTTGCGCCTTTGTCGATTTGTTCTCTTGACGGAATAACCGAACTCTTTTCTACGACTTTTCCTGTGCAATCGAGCGTATCAGTAGTCTCGCCAAAGACGAACGTCGCGCGATAAATCTTAACTTTTTGCTGCATATAATCGAAAAGCCTTGTCGCAGTACCGACGGCAATCGGCAAAACGCCCGTACCTATTGGGTCGAGAGTGCCGAGATGTCCGACTTTTTGCTTTTCGCCGCCGGCTCTGCGCAGTATTCCGCGCACTTTGACAACGACGTCGCTTGAAGTCATACCGTATGGTTTTCTGATGTTGACAAAGCCTTTCATATTAGATACAAAATGCAATTTTTGACAAAACACCTAGTTAGATTCTGTCTTTTGCGAGTTTTACGAGTTTTTCTTCGATGTCTTCGAGATAGCCGTTGACTCGGCAGCCCGAAGCGAATTTGTGTCCGCCACCTCCGAAAGTCATCGCAATGTCGGATGCGTCGACCGGCTCTTTTGTGCGGATACTGAGTTTAAAATTCCTTTCTCCTACTTGCGACAACGCAAATGCGACTTTCACGCAATCGACGTCGATAAGTTCGCTTACGATTCCTTCCGTATCGTCGCAAGTCGTGTTCGTTGCGGCAAAATAGTCCTTTGTAAAGCAAATTAATGCGATTTGTCTGTCCTCAAAGAATTTCGCTTTTGCGAGCGCACGGCATTTCAAGTCGAATTTGTTTGAAGTGAGGCTTCTGTAAACTTGATAAATCGCCTCGCTTGCGTCGAAGTTGTATTCGAGCAACTCGCACGCGATTTCGTGGGTACGTTTCGTGGTGTTGGAATAAGAAAAACAACCGCTGTCCGTCACGATACCGCAAAAAAGCAGTTTCGCAACGTTTACATCGATTGCTTTCATAGATTTGAGCAGTTGAAAAACGATTTCCGCACACGCGCTTGCCGTTTCGTCAACGTAGCAAAGCGAAGCGAATCTCTCAAATGATTTGTGATGGTCGATAACGATTTGCGTTTTCGCCGACAAAAACGACTTCATACACTGCCCGAGCCTATCGATTGAACTCGCGTCAATGCTGATTGCGAGGTCGTGAACTCTCTTTTGCGGAAAAGTGATATCTTCGCTTTTGAACAGTGTTTTGTATTTGTCGGGAACGGGCGAATCGCAGTATGCCGAAACGTTTTTGCCCTTGTTTTTGAGAGCGACGTAAAGCGCAAGCATACTACCCAAAGCGTCGCAATCGGGTTTAGTATGACAATAAAGCGCAATATCGTCCGAGCGATTTATTCTTTTTGAGATTTCTTGAAGAATATCGTTCATTGTTCCTCGTCGGTGTTTGCAATCGTCCTTTGCTCGTCCTGTTTCTTGATTTTGTTGAGTATTTCATCGATTTTGATGCTGTAATCAACACTATCGTCAATTATGAAATTGAGTTCGGGCAAAAGGCGGATTTGAACGCTGTCTTTGAGAATATTGCGGATGAACGTTTTGGAGCGGCAAATCGTATAATACGCCTCTTGCCTCTCCTCGTCGCTTGCCGCATATATGGACAAATACACCTTTGCGTATTTAAGGTCGGGCGTGGTGTAAAGTTTGGTCACGCCGACGATTGCGTTGTGAAGACGTGGATCTTTTATATCTTCGGCAATGATTTTGGTGATTTGTCTGGCGAGTTCGGAGTTGACTCGTTCCATCTTAATCTTCATTTGTTTTCTCCATTGTGAACGCTTCGATTACATCGTCCACTTTGACGTCTTGGAAGTTTGACAGCATTATACCGCAGTCGAAGTTCTTTGCCATTTCCTTGACGTCGTCTTTGCCGTGACGCAAGGACGCGATTTCGCCCGTATACTCGACTTTTCCGTTTCTAATAAGACGTGCTTGCGCGCCACGAACGACTTTGCCGTCGATGACGTGGCAACCTGCGATAGTACCGACGCCGCTGATTTTGAACAATTCACGCACTTCCGCAGAACCGAGGATGACCTCTTTGAACTTGGGATCGAGCATACCCTTGACCGCCTTTTCGATGTCCTCGATTGCGTTGTAAATGATGTTGTAGAATCTGATGTCGATTTTCTTTTGCGCGGCGAGTTGTTTTGCGTTGTTGTCGGGGCGAACGTTGAAGCCAATGATGATTGCGTTTGAAGTTTCCGCAAGCAAAACGTCGCTTTCTTTGATACCGCCGACAGCCGCGTGAATGATGTCGATATTGACTTCGTCGTTGCCGAGTTTGGCAAGGGATTGTTTGACCGCCTCGACCGAGCCTTGAACGTCCGCTTTGATGATGAGTTTGACGGATTTGAGTTCGCCTTTTGAAATCTTGTCAAACAAGTCGTTGAGCGAAACGGATGTAGATTCCGTCTGACTTGCGGCGAGTTTGAGTTTTCTCTCTTCGGCGAGTTCTCGTGCAAACTTTTCGTCCGCAACGACGTCGATTCTGTCGCCTGCTTCGGGAACGTCGTCCCAACCTGTGACGGAAACCGGCATAGACGGACCTGCTTTCTTGACCTTTCTGCCCTTGTCGTCGATCATAGCGCGGATTTTACCCGTGCAAGTGCCTGCGACAACGTTGTCGCCAATGCGCAGCGTACCCGTTTGAACGAGGATAGTTGCGATTTTTCCAAGACCTTTGTCGAGTTTTGCTTCGATAATCGTACCTCTAGCATTTCTGTCGGGATTTGCGCGCAATTCTTCCACTTCTGCGCGGACGAGGATTTGTTCAAGCAAATCTTCAACGCCCATACCTGTCTTTGCAGACACGCGCACGACAGGCGTATCGCCGCCCCATTCTTCGGGAGTTACGCCGTTTTCAGCTAGTTGCGAAAGCACTCTGTCGGGATTTGCGCCCGCTCTGTCCATCTTGTTCATAGCGACGATGACAGGCACTTTCGCTTGTTTTGCGTGGCTGATTGCTTCGAGCGTTTGAGGCATAACGCCGTCATCTGCCGCAACGACCAGAATCGCAATATCCGTAACTTGCGCACCGCGAGCACGCATCGATGTGAACGCTTCGTGACCGGGAGTGTCGAGGAACGTGATAGGGTTTCCGTTTAGCGACACGGTATACGCGCCGATATGTTGCGTGATGCCGCCCGCTTCGCCGCCTGTGACGTTTGACTTTCTGATGTAGTCAAGAAGCGAAGTTTTGCCGTGATCGACGTGCCCCATAATCGTGACGATAGGCGGACGAGAAACGAGATTTTCGAGTTCTTCCACATCATCCACTTCAAGTTGCGCGGTGAGCGTATCCTCGAGCGTCACGTCAGGTTTGTATTCGAGTTTGATTCCGAATTCGTCGGCAACGAGTTCTGCTGTAGCAAAGTCGATACCGTCGTTTATTGTTTTCATAATACCGAGCACGAACAAGGTTTTGACGATTTCAGCGGCGGATTTACCGATTTTCTCGCTCAAAGTCTTGATTGAAACAGGGTCGGTGGTTATAACCGCGTTTTCGATTATAACGGTTGCGCTGTTGCCACCGCCTCTGTTCTTGTTGACTTTGTAGTTGCGAACAATTGCTTCGCCGTCCTCGTCGTATGAAATTCTGTCATCGACAAGATAGCCGCGTTTCATAAGCGCGCGCTTGTTCATTGTTGACTTATCGTCAAACTTGCTTGAAGAGTTGTTTGAGTTTTGTTTGCCGCCCTTACCCTTTTGCGCAGCAGGTTTAGGAGGAAATTGCTGCGCGGCGTTGGCAACGCTTTGCGACGACGGACGTCTCGGGCCAGCACCTTGATTTTGTCCTTGCGGTCTTGAACCTTGACCGTTTTGTTGAGGCTTCGGTCCGCGCGGTTGTTGATAACCGCCTTGTCCGAACACTCTCGTCGTAACCTTCGGCTTCGGCGTCGGCGGAACGTAAATTCTGCGCACTTCGCCGTTTGGTAAAATTTCGGGATTCTCTTGCGCAAGTTCAAAAGGAGTTTTGGGGACGACCGTAAAATGTGGCTTATTTTCGATCTCTTGCATTTTCTCTTCTTGCTTTGATTTCTTTTCCGCCTTTGTTTCGGCTTTTGCGGTTTCATTTTCGGAAACGACTTCTTTTTTGACTTCCTTTCCTACTTTAGTTTCCGCTTTAACCTCTGCCTTACCCTCGACGGCGGGCGTTTCTTTCGCCTTTACCGTCCTTTCGACTGCTTTTTCGGATTCCTGGTCGATTTTATTCTCGATTTCTTCAAACTTTGCCTTTTCGACCGCCTTAGCTTCCTCTTTGGCTTTTTCGATCTGCTCTACTTTTTGCACGAGTTCGTCGCGTTTTGCCTTGATCGAAGCCGTAATCACAGCTGCTCTCGACTTCTGACGAGAGATATTTTCACAAAGGTCGGCAAGTTTGGTAGCCTTGTACTCAGCGAGCATTTTCACGGAATCGACGTTTGTTTCTTTTTTGTTTTCGGGCATATTCACCTCAATACACCGACAACCGCTTTTGCGAGATTGTCGTTAGTTATGGCGATTGCGTTGACACCTTCTCGGTGCAGAGCCTCGCCAAGACCGTCCACGATATATACGGGACAACTCATCTTCTTCAATATCCTTTCTTTATACTTATCGGTTGCGGTCGATGAAACAAGCACGACTTTTGCGAGGTTTTTCTTCTCGCAAATAATATCTTCGCCGTATAGCACCGAACCCGAGCGTTGCGCAAGTCCGACGTAAGCACCGATTTTACTCATTTATCTCACCGTATACCTCGTCGCCGACGTTACGTTTGAACGCGGCGTTGAGAATCTTTTTCCTGATAAGTTTTTGTATGCAGTCCTCGCAATTATGCACCCAAACTCCTCTGCCGTCCGCTTTTTGCGAGCGGTCGAGAAACACTTTTCCGTCCTTGTCTTTGACAAATCTCAACATTTCGGACTTGTCGGCGTGTTCTTTGCACACGACGCATTTTCGGGTGTTCTTGGGATAGGACATTTTATTCACCTTGCGTTTCTTGCTCGCTTTGCTCGTCCACTTTGAGCGTGGAATAGGGCTTGACATCTATCTTCCAACCGGTAAGTTTTGCCGCAAGACGTGCGTTTTGACCGCTTCTGCCGATTGCAAGCGAGAGTTTCTCGTCGGGAACGATGACTTTTGCGTTCTTCTCTTCCTCGTTGATGGAAACCATAAGCACTTGCGCAGGCGAAAGTGCGCGAGCGATATATTCGATAGGATCGTCGCAATATTCGATAACGTCGATCTTTTCGCCGCCGAGCTCTGCAACGACGGCGTTGACTCTCACGCCCTTGTTGCCTATGCAGCTTCCGACTGCGTCGACATTGGGATCTTCACTGGACACTGCAAGTTTGGTGCGGAATCCCGCCTCGCGAACGATGCTGTTGATTTTGACGAGTCCTGCCTTGACTTCCGGAACTTCGAGTTCAAAGAGTCTGCGGACGAAGCCTGCCGAACTTCTCGATACGACGACTTGTGCGCCGTGCAATCCGTCGCGAATCTTCTTGACATACACTTTGATGATGTCGTTTACGTTGTATGTTTCGGTGGGAACTTGGTCTTGTTGCATCATAACGCCTTCCATTTGCGTGCCGGTGATTTCAACGTAGACGGTGTTTCCTTCCTTTCTTCTTACGATTGCGCTGAGGATTTCGCCTGTGCGCTCGCTCATTTCGTTGAGCACGAGTTCCTTCTTATAGTCGTTGATACGTTGCAAAATGACTTGTTTTGCGGTTTGCGCGGCGATACGAGAAAAGTCCTTCGGCGTGATGTCTTCGATGACCACGTCGCCGACTTTGTACTTTTTGTCGATGTCTTGCGCGTCTTCGAGAGAAATTTGAGATTCCTCGTCTTCGACCTCATCTACGACGAGTTTGTGCGCATAAACTTTGTAGGTCATTTTTTCCTCGTTGAGACGAACGGAAATCTGACTTGCAAAGCCGTACTCTTTTTTGTACGCAGACACAAGCCCTGCTTCGATGGATTCAATCATTGACTCTTTGGGAATGCGTTGTTCCTTTTCAAGATCGTCCAATGCTTGAAAGAACTCTTTGTTTATCATTGTAATGTCCTCCTAAAACCTGACGTACGGTTGTACTTTGGTCAATAAATTTCTTTGTATTTTAACTTCCTTCGGGTTTTTCCCGTCGGTTTTTATCACGATGTTATCTTTGTCGAAACTCAAAAGCGTTCCGTGCGATTTTTTCTTGTTTTGGTCGAAAACCTCGATTTCGGTGTCGAGCGCGCGTCTGAAATCGTCGTCGGTCACGATTTTTCTGTCAAGCCCTTGCGAGGAAACGTTCAAAATGTAATCGTCGTCGAAGTCATCCTCAATCGAATCGAGTTTTTCCGAAAGCAGATTATGCACTTTTTCGCAGTCGTCGAGGTCAACCCCTTCTTTTTTCCAAATGAGAGCCTCGACGGTGAGTTTTCCGTACTGCTTGTAGAACGCAACGTCCACAAGTTCGATGTTTTCATCCGCTTCGCCTGCCGCTTCGAGAGCGAGATTTTTCACCTTTTGGCGGACTTCAACCGCAATTTCGTTTGCCATACAAGCACCTCCTTCAAAACGATTTTTTTTCGAATCGTCCCTTCTAAAACAAAGAGTGAGCCGTCGCTCACTCAAGTAAAGGTTTTACTATCGTATTTAAATACTATCACATAAAAACGCGCATTGCAAGCGTTTTATGCCGATAATGCAAAATATATTCA
>CAVFCJ010000054.1:0-9433 GCA_963620965.1 bacterium | reverse complement strand
CGTGAAGAATTCTTCGGGCGGTGCTTGTTCCAAAATCTTGCCTTGCGCCATAAACAAAATCCTCGTACCTACCTCGCGTGCAAACGCCATTTCGTGCGTGACGATAACCATTGTCATCCCCTCGTTTGCAACCTGCTTTATGAGGTCGAGCACCTCGCCCACCATTTCCGGGTCTAGTGCCGACGTCGGCTCGTCAAAGAGCATAACTTTCGGATTCATCGCAAGCGCACGCGCGATTGCCACACGCTGTTTTTGCCCGCCGCTCAAAGTGGACGGATACACGTCCGCCTTGCTTTCGAGACCTATGCGTTTCAGCAATTCGTCCGCACGCTTGTTTGCATCCTCTTTGATTTGCTTTTTAGAGGTGTAAGCAAGTGGTGTAACGCTCTTTGGTTCGGCGTGAATCGCATGAGATATTTTGCGCTCGATCTGCTCGATTTTTTCCGTCAGACCGAGTTTCTGTTTTGTGAGTTTAGTGTCGTAAACAGCGTATGTTTTTCCGCTAATCTCTTTTGTTGATTTTGTGCTTTCCCACGCTGAAACGATAGGTTTAAGTTGCAAATTCAACGCTTCAAGTTTGGATTCGAGCATTTCGATCTTTTTGTCAACCTTTTTGTTGTATGCCTCGCCAAAAAGAGAATACCACTTGTTGTATGCTGGGACAAAGGCGTTTTTATGCTTTGTTTTGAGCATATTTTTTACACCGATTTGAATGGGTGCAAGCGTGATATTTTCCTTGACGGTCATGTTCGGAAACAGGTTGAATTGCTGGAAAACCATACCCATTTTTTCTCGCTGTTCGTTGATGTCGACTTTAAGATCGGCAAGATCTACACCGTCAAACATAATCTTGCCTGCAGTTGGGTCTTCGAGGCAGTTTAGGCAACGCAAAAACGTGGATTTTCCTCCGCCGCTCGGTCCGACGATTACAACTCTTTCGCCCTCGTTTATCGTTTCGGTGATGTCGTCAAGCACGAGCAAATCGCCGAATTTTTTTGTCAGATTTATTGCGCTTAACATACCTTACGCCTCCTCGATATAATCTTTTTTCTTGCCGCGCACTTTTATGCGAGTATAGTTGCGGTCGGTCTTTGTCATCTGCTTTTCCACAAGTTTGAGTATACCGGTGAGCCCCATAACGATGACAAGATACATGCATGCCGCAATCAAGAGCGGAAACAGATAGTCAAACGTCCTCGACTGAATCAATCCCGGCACTTTGCCGAGATCGAGTATGCCGACGTAACCCACGATTGCCGTTTCTTTGACGAGTGTTATAAACTCATTGAAAAGAGGCGGCAACACGTTGCGCACCGCTTGCGGCGTGACGACTTTTATCATCGTTTGCGATGTGGACATGCCCAGCGATCTGCCCGCTTCCATCTGTCCGTAGTCGACGCTTTCAAACCCTGCCCTGACAATCTCGGCAACATATGCGCCGGAGTTCAATCCAAATGTCAACGCGCCTATCAAAATGCCGTTGTCCGACGAGGCAAGCACAACAAAGTACATTATAAACAGTTGCAAAACCACAGGTGTGCCACGAATGATCATTATGTACGTTTTGGAGATTGTCGAAAGCACTTTGAGTTTGCCCGTCTTTTTGCTGATGTAGTTTATCATTGCCAAAACAACGCCGATTGCCACGCCTATAAGCGTGGCAAGGAATGCGATGAGCAATGTGTTTCCAAGTCCTTGAAAATACAGTTTGTATCTGTCATCGTATATGAGCGCGCGGTAAAGCCGCTCGGAAATTGTTGCCGAAAGAATCATTATATCACCCTTTTAGGCATTGATTTTGAGCATCAATTCTGCAGGGAGCTTGTCCATGAGAATTGCATCGATACGTCCGTTTTTGAGGTCTTGCAATGCAAGCGCATATTGCTTGTATTGATTGACGGTTGCTCCTTGCGCCGTGACAGTGACTTCTTCGCCGTCCTCGTTTTCATAGGTATACCCTGCGCCCTTTGCCGCACTGATTATAAGGTCGCCGCTCGTGCCTTCTTGCACGCCTACGATTTTGCCGGCAAGGTCCTTGACGCTCGTATACTGACCGTTTGCGGACACGATGACGAGAGTGGAACTCGAATACACATTGCTGAAATCCACAACTTGTTTGCGCTCGTCATTGATTGTGATTCCTGCCGCGCCCACTGCGTCGCCCGTCGAATTTGCAACGTTTGTCGCAACAACGTCAAACGCAACGTCTTTCACTTCGAGTTTTTTGCCGAGATTGAGCGCAACTTGCGACATAATCGCAACGTCGAGTCCAACAACACTGTCGCCTTTGATAAATTCATACGGCGCAAATCCCGATTCGGTGTACATCGTAACAACTTCGGTTGCCGAACCGAAATTCCAACTCGTTTGCAATCCTTCGGGAGCGACTGCCGTTTTGCCACTGCTTTCCTCGTCTGCAAGCGCGGAATAATAGTCCATATATTGCGTCATTTTTCCGTTTCCGTTCCACTCGTCGATGACGGCGTTCACCGCATTCAAAAGAGCGGTGTTGCCCTTTTTGACGGCGATGCCGAAGTCCTCTTGAAGAAGGTCGGTTGCCGCAACTGCGGAAAGTTTTGTATCTTTGTCGCTATTGCACGCAACGAGTGCGAAACTCGCACCGATAACCACTGCGACAAGCATAAACGAAACAACAAATTTTGCGATTTTTTTCATAGTTTCAACTCCGATAAACTTTTGTTTTTTTATTTACCGTCACATAATAGCGCGGCAAATTTATTTTTGCAACTGTTTTTGCATAAATTTTCAAAATTATTTTATAAAATTTTGCATTTGTTGCATAAATTTATAAATATTCGGTATATTTATACATTTTCAAACAATTATACGCATAATTGCGTTCAAAATACCGTTTGACCTGTTTTTTTATTTGGTTTAACATTACTTTACTACATTGATTACATTATACGCGCGCATATGAACGACATACTTTTGATAAACGCGAACAACTCCCATGCAATCGATTTTTTCGATAAAGCGAAAAAGTCAGTTTTGGCATACGAAAACGAGTATGTCAAATTCAATTTCCAAACGATAAATTTGTCAGACGAAAACGTAATCGAAAAGGCGAAATCGGCAAACGCAATCTTGTTTTTCGCAAGCGACAAACAAGAAGAACTCGCCGTCGATTCATTACGCAAGCAACTCGGCTTATATGCGCAAATCACGGCTTTTTCACGTCGAAACGACCACGTAAACCACAGTTTTTGCATCGTTCAAGACAAAAACGGCGGAATATACGTTGGCGAAAAAGGCTTTGCCAACAACGCCGCTTTCGGTCGCGAAGCGTACGACGTGGAAAGGTACAGCGAACTTGAAATCGAGCGCACCGCACGCACTGCGTACGAACTTGCAAACGACTCTCGCCGTATGCTCACGCTCGCCGACAAAGCGGACAAACTCACAACTTCCAAACTGTGGCGCAAAATCGTCGCCGACGTCAACGAGGACTATCCTTTCGTGTCGGTGGATATGAAAGACATTACGGAAACCGTAGACGCGATAATCTCGAATCCGACCTCGCTTGACGTTGTCGTCACAACCGCCCTTTTCGGCGATATACTCACCCAAACCGCAACAAGTTGCTTAGGCGAAACGCCGCCCGTTGCGTACGTGTGCGACACCCCTCTTGCGATGTACGGATTCATGCAAACATCCGCTCGCGAAATCCCTTCCGTCGAATCCTTAATCCGCTTTATGCTCAAAATCTCATTCGGAATCGAGTGAAAAACAAAGCAAAACATACAAAAAATCGAGCGCATTGCTCGATTTTTTATTGATTAATTTTTGTTTTGGCAATTTATTTTCTTCAATAGTGCAATTCAGCACGGTTTGGAAAGGTGCAATAAATCGCTTCCTCTTGCTAAAACCGTGATATTTGGATGAAGAACAAGGAAGACACGATTTTTGAGCAACGAGCGTACTAATGCGTACGTGACTTGCAAAAAAATCGTGGCTGACGATGTTATTCGCAAAATATCACGGTTTTAAGGAATTGACCGGTGTATGAACGAGCCACAAGTGCAATCTCTTCCGGTGTTCCTTGCGCAACTATCGTGCCGCCGCGTTCGCCACCATCGGGTCCGAGGTCGATGATGTTGTCGGCAACTTTGACGACGTCGAGATTGTGCTCGATGACGACGACGGTGTTGCCTTGCTCGACGAGGCGGTCGAGAATGGCGATGAGTTTGGCGACGTCGTGGGTGTGAAGTCCGGTCGTCGGTTCGTCGAGAATATAGACGGTTTTGCCGGTGGAACGGCGAGAGAGTTCGGTGGCGAGTTTGACGCGTTGCGCTTCGCCGCCGCTCAACGTGGTTGAGGACTGACCGAGTTTGACGTAACCGAGTCCGACGTCGTTGAGGGTTTTGATTTTGTTTTTGATTTTGGGTATATTGGCAAAGAACTCGGTGGCTTCCTCGATTGTCATATCGAGCACGTCGCTGATATTTTTGCCTTTGTAGCGCACTTCGAGAGTTTCGCGGTTGTATCTTGCTCCCTTGCAGACTTCGCAGGGAACGTACACGTCGGGAAGAAAGTGCATTTCTATTTTTATTATACCGTCACCGCCGCAATGCTCGCATCTGCCGCCGTTGACGTTGAAGGAAAATCTGCCCGCAGTGTAGCCTCTCGCTTTGGAATCGGGAAGGGTTGCGAACAGTTCCCTAATATCGCCGAAAACGCCCGTATACGTTGCCGGGTTAGAGCGAGGCGTTTTGCCTATCGGGCTTTGGTCTATGCAAATGACCTTGTCCACGTTTTCGATGCCCTCGATACTGTCGTAATTGCCCTGTTTGACGTTCGAGTGCATAAGCGCGTTTGAAAGCGCGGGATAAAGCACTTCGTTGACGAGCGAGGATTTGCCGCTGCCTGACACGCCCGTTACGCAGTTGAACACGCCGAGCGGAATCTCGACGTCGACGTTTTTGAGGTTGTTTTGCCTTGCGCCCTTGATTGAGATAGACTTGCCGTTTGACGAGCGTCTTGCGATGGGAACGGGAATCGAGAGTTCGCCGCTCAGATACTTGCCCGTTATGCTGTCCTTGCTCTTTATGACATCCTCGACGCTTCCGCACGCAACGACGTTACCGCCGTGTACGCCCGCCCCCGGACCTATATCGACGATATAATCCGCACTGCGTATGGTTTCCTCGTCGTGTTCGACGACTATAAGCGTGTTGCCTATATCGCGCAAATTTTTGAGGGATTGCAAAAGGCGTTGATTGTCCTTTTGGTGCAAGCCTATGCTCGGCTCGTCGAGAATGTACAAAACGCCCGTAAGTCCGCTTCCTATTTGTGTTGCAAGACGGATACGTTGCGACTCGCCGCCGCTCAAAGTGGTTGCCGAACGCGAAAGAGTGAGATAATCAAGTCCTACGTTAATCAAAAAGTCAAGCCTTGCGCAAATCTCTTTGATGATTCTGTCCGCAATAAGTTGTTGCGTGTTCGTGAGCGTAAGAGATTGCATAAAGTCTTTGAGTTTCGATATGGACATCTCGGTGAGTTCGTATATATTCTTGCCCGCAATCGTAACGGCGAGGGCTTCGGGTTTTAACCTCTTTCCGCCGCACTTGGAGCAAGGCACTTCTTTCATATACTTGGAAATCTCGCTCTTTATGAGTTCGCTGTCCGTTTCGTTGAATCGGCGCATAAGGTTTCTTGCCACGCCCTCGTAACTCGCCTTGTAAAAGCCGCTGAACGTGCGCGAATTATATTCCATAGGAATACGGTCGCCGTCGTTGCCGTAAAAGATAATGTCGAGAATGTTTTGCGGCAAGTCTTTAAGCGGCGTATCGAGAGAAAATCCGTACGCTTGCGCAAGCGCCCTGAACTGCATTTGCGACATATGCCCCGCGTCCCAACCACTCACCTTTATCGCGCCATCTTTGAGGGATTTGTTCCAGTCGGTGACAAGCAGATTTACATCGATTTCGTTGCGGAATCCGAGTCCGCCACATTCGGGACATGCGCCGTACGGATTGTTGAACGAGAACAATCTCGGCGTGAGTTCCTCGAAACTCAAATCGCAATCGGGGCAAGCGTACTTTGTGGAATACATCACTTCTTCGCCGTCGAAGTCGGCAATCACAAGCCCTTCGGACAATTTTATCGCATTTTCGATTGCGTCGGATATGCGACGTTGCGAGCCGTCCTTAATCACAATTCTGTCGATAACCACGCTTATGTTGTGCTTGACGTTTTTGTCGAGTTTTATTTCCTCGTCGAGGGTGTAGTTAACCCCGTCCACTCTTACGCGGACGTAGCCTGCGCGCTTGAACTGTTCGAGTTCCTTGCGGTACTCGCCCTTCCTTCCTCTGACGACGGGCGCGAGAAGTTGAAGTTTTGCGCCATCTCTTTCCATAATCTTGTCGCAGATTTGGTCAACCGTCTGGCGTTCGATTTCACGTCCACACTTCGGACAATGCGGCGTGCCGATTCGTGCAAACAACAAGCGGAAATAGTCGTATATTTCCGTCACCGTACCCACGGTCGAACGAGGGTTGTGCGAGGTCGTTTTTTGGTCGATTGAAACGGCAGGGGAAAGACCTTCGATGTAGTCAACGTCGGGTTTTTGCATTTGACCGAGAAACATACGCGCGTAACTGGAAAGGCTTTCGACGTAGCGTCTTTGTCCTTCCGCAAAAACGGTGTCGAACGCAAGCGACGATTTGCCGCTTCCGCTCAATCCCGTAAACACGACGAGTTTGTCACGCGGTATTTCGAGGTCGATGTTTTTGAGATTGTTTTCCCTCGCGCCTTTGATGTAAATTTTGTCGATACTCATAGCTTTATTCTCTAAATATGCCTTGCGCAAAATGCCCGTTTTTATGTATTTTATGCGCTCTTTTATCGTTGTTATTTTGTCCTTGTTTGCCTTGCTATTTCGTTTATATTTGCCTTTGTCAACTCAGTTTTTTGATTTGTTTTTTGAGGTCGTTCAGTTCGTCGCGAATGAGAATCGCCTTTTCGAAATCCAGTCTTTCGGCAGCGACTTGCATAAGGCCTTTGAGGCGTTCAACTTCCTTAATCATATCTTTAACGCTCAACTTCTCGTTATTAACTGCCTTTTTGGTGATTTCAAGCGAATTTTTGATTGCACTTACAACCGTCTTTGGCACTATGCCGTGCGCCTTGTTGTACTCGTCCTGAATCTTTCTTCGGCGCATGGTTTCGTCGTACGCCTTTTGCATGCTCTGCGTCATAGTGTCGGCGTACATAATCACTTTGCCCTTGTCGTTTCTCGCCGCTCTGCCTATGGTTTGAATGAGTGCGCTCTCGCTTCTCAAAAAGCCTTCCTTGTCCGCGTCGAGTATGGCGACAAGTTGCACTTCGGGAAGGTCGAGGCCTTCACGCAAAAGGTTGATACCCACAAGCACGTCGAACTCGCCCTCGCGCAGTCCTTTCACGATGTCGATACGTTCGAGCGTGTCGATGTCCGAGTGCATATAGCGCACTTTGATTCCCACTTCTTTGAGATAGTCGGTGAGGTTTTCCGCCATCTTTTTGGTGAGTGTCGTGACAAGCACTCTGCCCTTGTTTTTCACGACGGCGTTTATCTCTCCTATGAGGTCGTCGATTTGTCCGTCGATAGGCTTGATTTCGATTTCGGGGTCTAAAAGTCCCGTCGGTCTTATAATCTGCTCGGCAACGAGGTCGGCTCTGTCGAGTTCATACTGCGCGGGCGTTGCGGACATACACACGAGTTGGCGTATGCGCGCGTCGAATTCCTCAAAGCGCAGAGGTCTGTTGTCGTACGCCGACGGAAGGCGGAAGCCGTACTCGACGAGGTTGTCCTTTCTTGCTCTGTCGCCGTTGTACATAGCACGGATTTGCGGAATGGTCATATGGCTTTCGTCGATAAAAGTGATGAAGTCCTTTCCGAAAAAGTCGAGAAGCGTGTACGGCGCTTGCCCGGGCTGTCTGCCGTCGAAGTAGCGCGAATAGTTTTCGATTCCGCTGCAATATCCGACCTCTCGAATCATCTCGACATCGTAGTTTACTCTCTCGTCTATGCGTTGCGCCTCTATGAGTTTTCCCCTTTCCTCGAAATATTTTACACGCTCGGCTTTGTCGAGCATGATACGGCGCAAAATCGCCTCTTTATCGCCGCTTATGACGTACTGCGTCGCAGGGAAAATAAGGGTGTGTTTGAGTTCGTTAAGCACTTTTGACGTCGTGCCGTCAATCTCACAAATGCGCTCGACAGTGTCGCCGAACATCTCTATTCTGACCGCCACTTCCGAACTTGTGGACGGGAAAATGTCAACCGTATCGCCGCGCATACGGAACGTCGAACGCACAAAGTCCAAATCCGCTCTCTTGTACTGAATGTCTACGAGGCGACGAGCAAGTTCGTCGCGGTCGATTTCGTCGCCCTCGCGCAAGGATATAGAATTTTCAAAATAGTCGGTCGGCGCGCCCAAGCCATATATGCAAGATACGCTCGCAACCACAATCGTGTCCTCTCTCTCGCAAAGCGAGGCGGTAGCGGAGTTGCGCAGTTTGTCGATTTCCTCGTTGACTTGCAAGTCTTTTTCAATGTAAGTGTCTGTGCGAGGGATGTATGCTTCGGGCTGATAATAGTCGTAATAGGAAACAAAAAATTCCACTCTGTTTTTGGGGAAAAACTCGCGAAGTTCGTTGCAAAGTTGCGCCGCAAGAGTCTTGTTGTGCGCGATGACGAGCGTCGGCTTTTGCATACGCTCGATAATGTTCGCCATAGTAAAAGTTTTGCCCGAGCCCGTAACGCCCAGCAAAACTTCGGTGTTGAATCCGTCTTTCAGACCCTCAACGATTTTTTTTATTGCCTCGGGTTGATCTCCGGTAGGCTTATATTTACTGACCAGTTCAAATTTCATTGTCCGAGCAAAAACGCCACCAACTGTCTTATACCTACGCCTATGAGCGCGGTGACAACGCTGAGCCCGAGCGTCAAAAGTATCTTGAACACAAGATTGCTCTTGAACGCACGCTCGACTCTCGCGAATTGAAGTCCTTTCTTTTGCATATTGATGCAGTACACCAACTCGCCTTTCTTGTCCGAACGTGTTATATCGAAATAATCGTCGATTTCGAGATTGCGCAAAGTGGTGTCGAGTTCGTCTTCTTCAAAAGGCAAGTCAAGCGGAAGTTTCTCGAAAATCTCGATGGGCGTGAGAAGACAAGAGCCGTTTTGTTTGTCCGCCTCTTGATAGATGACTCTCATCACTGCTTTTTCTTTTTTTGTCAAGACGTGCTGTCTGTCAACTTGCACTTGCATTTTTATACGCTATTCCTTTGCTTTAATAAGAAAGTTTGCTTGAATTTGAACTTTCCCCCTTCCTCACGTGTTTCCCCTACCGTCGTTCCCCCTCTGCATACTTTGAGGGAACCCACGACGTCCGCTCCGCGTGGGGCAACACTCGGCACTCGCATA
>CAVFCJ010000053.1:0-9554 GCA_963620965.1 bacterium | reverse complement strand
ATGCTTGTGTGCGAGCGGGCGTGCAAAACTCTGTTTGAAAGTTCGAAAATTGGGCGGGGAAGATTTTTGCATAAAAATTAAAATTTTAAAAAAAACAAAAAAAATTGTTTACATATCGGCAAACTGCACTTATAATGAGTTCATTAAAAAAAGATGAAAAAAATCAAAATCTTGATACAATACAACAAATGCTTGGGCAAAAGCAAGCGAAATCGCAAAAAAGAGAGAACAATTTTTGCGGCAATCAAAACTCGTAACAACAAAAAACCAAAAGTAAAAAAAAGAAAAATGGAGGTAACAAAAATGAAGCAAAGAAAAGTTATTGCTATATTGGCTATGATTTTGGTTCTTGTGCTTACCGTTGGCGTGCTTGCTGCGTGCAACAAGGATGATGCGGAAGAAAAGCCGTATGATATCGTAAAGCGTGCAAGCACCGGTTGGGAAGACGAAAAAGTCTATACCAACAGAGATTACACTTCTCAAATGCCGAACCAATGGTGCACAATTTTGTCGAGCGATAACACCAACTCAAGTTTGGAAGGATATTTCACAAGTTCGTTCTATGAATTCAACTATAAGTATGACGAAGAGGGTAACATCGTTCCCGGTGGTTTTACCGTAGACTACTCTGCGGCAACGAAACTTGAAGACGTAACCGCAAAATATGCAGGTCAATACGGCCTTGCCGAAGACGCAAAGAGCGGACAAGCATTTGCAATGACGCTTCGCAAGGATTTGAAGTGGGATGACGGCACTGCAATCAAGGCTGAGGACTTTGTCTACACGATGAGCCAACAACTTTCGCCGAAATACCTTTTCTCCACTGCATCCAACTACTACAGCGGCAACTACATTATCCACAATGCTCAAAACTATGTAAAGCAAGGACAATCGGGTTGGTTTGCGGCTGTTGAGCTTGCAGATTACGGCGATGATATCACCGATTGGACGGGATTGTATTTTGACGCAACGAATGTCAACGCACTCAACTATATTTTTGAAGAAACCGATATGACCAAATTGGCGGGCTATAAACAATACTTCGCATTGGCAGACGGAACAAACGTTTACGACAAACTTGTTGCTTTCGCAGGCGATAAGAGAACTGCTTTGACGCAAGATATTGTCGATACTCTCAAGGGATTGTTTGCAGATGGTGCTCCGCTTAAAGCATATTGGGGTTGGGCAGATTCCGAAATCGGTTATTTCACGGTTGCCAACTACACATATCCTGCAATGGACTTCTCTGAGGTCGGTTTCTTTGTGGGCGAAAACGAATATGAACTTGTCATGGTCATCGACGGCACCTTGAGCCCTCTCGATGAAGACGGCAACTTGACTTATGAAGCAGGCTACTATTTCAGCGGTTGGCCTCTTGTCAAGAAAGATGTTTGGGAAAAATGTGAAGACAGCAGCAAGACTCCGTATGCAAACAGCTACTGCACGTCTGTTGAAACCAGCGCAAGTTGGGGTCCCTACAAACTCACAAACTATCAAGATCAAAAAACATATACTGTTTCTCGTAACACCAACTGGTTTGGTTATGGTCTCAAACAATATGCAGGTCAATATCAGACAGACGCAATCGTGACGCAAAAGATTGAAGAATGGGATACCGCATGGATGGCATTCCAAAACGGCGAACTCGACGGCATCGGCATGGATGTCAAGATTGCTCAAGACTACAGAACTTCTCGTCAAGCGTACTTCACGCCTGAAACCTGGACTTTCGATCTCAACATTCAATCAACCGCAACCACTCGTACGGACAAGAGAAACAACCTGCTTCTCAACTACGAAGACTTCAGAAAGGCAATCTCACTCTCTCTCGACCGTGACGACTACTGCGCAAAGAACAGCCCGTCCTCTCAAGCGGCTCTCGGTTTGCTCAACAGCATGTACTATTACGATGTCGTAAATGGCGGCGTGTATCGTGAAAGCACACAGGCAAAAGAGGCTATCCTCAATGCATACGGCGCAACAAAGAACGAAGACGGCAGCTGGCAAGTCGGCAGCACCAAGTACACCGATATCGATGAAGCACTCGACGCAATGACCGGTTACAACCTCACTCTTGCACGTCAACTTGTTGACAAAGCAGTTGACGCAGCAATTAAGGCAGGCGACTACAAACAAGGCGAAAAAGTCACTTTGACATATGGCGTTGAAACTCAAACCGCAAACACCGACAGAATCTTGAACTGGTTCCAATCTGCATTTGACGCTATGACCAAAGGCACACAACTCGAAGGACTTGTGAAGATTGAATACTTCTACTTCTCGAGCGCAACTTGGTCCGACCAATTTGCAGACGGCGAATACGACCTCTGCTTCGGCGCATGGGGCAGCGCGGCATTCAACCCCGCATACTTGCTCTGCGCAACACAAATCGATGAAGACAACAGATATGCAGTCGGTTGGGATCCGAGCAAAGTCATGGTGACGGTCATGGCAACGCCGGATGACAAGCACGAAGACGGCAAGTACACCTACAACCTCGAGCAATGGAGCGCAAACCTCCAAGGCAAGAGCGGCTGTGCGGTCGACTTCACAAAATTCTCGACAGACGATCAACTTGCGGCACTCGGCGCAGTGGAAACCGCTATCTTGCAACAATACTACTCCATCCCCGTTTACAGCAGATACTCTGCAAGTTTGATGGGCTACAAGTGTGATTACTATTCTTATGAGTACAACACCTTCATGGGCTACGGCGGAATCCGCTATATGTCTTACAATTTCGACGATGCAGAATGGAATGCATTCGTGGCAGAAAAAGGTGGCACGTTGAACTATAAGTTCGGAAAGTAATCAAAGATTAAAATTGTTGCATAAAAACAATCTTTGACAACTCGAAGTTGGGGCGAGATACTCTTGTCCCAACTTCGCATTGTTGCAATCGATTGCAAAAAAAGGAGACTCTCCTATGTATATGTTCAAATACATACTCAAACGTTTAGGACTTTTGATATTCACCTTCTCGGTGATTATGCTGGTCTGTTTCGTTTTGATAAAATCACTCCCCATACCGCTAAATGACGGATTGGGTAAAGATAGAGAGTTGCTGGAAGCAAACCTACGCGCAAGAGGTTATTACGACCCCATTATGGTTCAACTTTGGAACTATTTGGTGCGTATTTTCACCAAAGGCGATTTTGGCATCGGAACTACAATGTCGGGTTTTGTCAATAAACCTGTTTGGGATTCGTTTGTCAAATGTTTGCCGCCCACGATACTCATCAACGTTTATTCGTCGCTCATCGGCGTTCCGATCGGACTTGCGCTCGGCATCATTGCAGCACTCAAAAAGAACAAATGGCAAGATCAAGTCATTTCGACAGGCGTTATGTTGCTTATTTCGGTGCCGTCAATCGTGTATGCGTTCCTGATTCAATATTTGCTTTGCTTCAAGTGGAAACTGTTCCCGCTTATGATGGCAAACGGAACGGATTATTTCACATGGGAAATGTTTTACAGTATGTTGCCGGCGGTTTTGGCGCTTTGCCTCGGATCTATCGCAGGCTATGCTCGTTACACGCGTGCTGAACTTACCGAAGTTTTGACCAATGAATTTATGCTTCTTGCAAGAACGAAAGGTCTGACAAAAGGACAGGCGATTGTGCGCCATGCTTTGAGAAACGCTATGGTGCCTATTTTCCCGATGATTTTGGGCGAATTTATCTCAGTTCTCAGCGGCTCGCTTATCATTGAAAAATTCTTCTCGATACCGGGCGTGGGCGGATTGTATTTGAACTCAATCAACTCGCTTGACTACGACTTCTTTATGTTGTTGTCAGGGTTCTACACGCTCGTAGGCTTGCTTGCGGGTATTGTTATCGATATAAGCTACGGCATTATCGACCCGAGAATCAGAATGGGGGCAAAGTAATATGGAACAAGTCTATCAAAACATCCCCAAAGAAAAATTTGAATTTGTCGACAAGCAAGATCTTTTGCACGACAAATCTCTCGTCACCAAACCGCGCAGTTTTATGGCGGACGCTTTCTCGCGCTTTTGCAAAAACAAAGGCTCGATTGTCGGCGCGCTTGTTATATTTATACTCATCCTCTACGCAGTTTTCGGGACGATCTTCTCGCAGTATCCTGTTTCGCACAGAGATACCTATTTCCGCTACGCTTTGCCGCGCAGCGAACTGTTTGCAAAAACCGACTTCTGGGACGGCTGCGAAGAAAAAACGCATGACCAATCAATCTTTGAGTATTACTACTATATGGGCAAAGAAACCGGTCATTGTGCTGTCAAAAACGAGGAGTATAAAAAGGTCGGCAATATGTATGTCTACCGCCTCGATTCTTATCAAAAAACCGGCTGTGTTTATTTGAAAATGTCTGCAGAAGAATATCTGCTTCTTCAACAGTATCAAAATGAATCAGGGAAACAAGTCATTTATCCCGCACTTTCTTTGTCTAAAGATCAAATGATAAAGAAGTACATGGGCGTAAGTATTACGGCAGACACAGTTGCAAATTACTATTATAAGTTTGACGAGAATACTATGACCGCAAAACTTGACGCACAAGGCAACGTCATTCCCAATTATAAGACACACGCTGTTGGAGCGGAAAGCACCGACAATTATAATTCTTTGCGTATTGCAGGCGATGGAGAAAATGGCATCGAATACGAATACGCACGTCCAAAAGACGCAGGTTATGAAGTCCGTGTGAACTACTACGAATATTATATCTTCCAGCACTCCTATGTGCTTAAAGACGGTATAGAAAAACCCTCGTTCCTGTTCGGTGCAAACGAAGAAGGTCAAGATATTTTCACTTGCCTTGCATCGGGTGCATTGTTCTCGTTTGCGTTTGCGATCTCGGTTGCTCTTGTCAACTTGATTGTCGGCGCAATCTACGGCGCAATCGAGGGCTACTACGGCGGCAAAATCGACTTGGTTATGGAAAGGATCTCGGATATACTTTCCGCAGTCCCGACCATGATTGTCGTTACGCTGCTCAAACTGCATATGGGCGCGTCCGGTGCGCCGTTGATACTGTTCCTGTCCTTCTTCCTTACGGGGTGGATCGGAATGGCGTCAACCACCAGAATGCAGTTCTATCGCTATAAAAACCAAGAATATGTTCTTGCCGCACGCACACTCGGCGCTCGCGATGCAAGAATTATTGTCAAACATATTTTCCCCAACGCACTCGGTACGTTGGTCACAAGTTGCGCTCTCGTCATTCCGTCTATGATTTATTCGGAAGTCAACCTGAGTTATCTCGGAATCATCAGTTTGACATCGGGCAATCTGACAAGCGTCGGAACGTTGCTTGCAAGCGGTCAAAGCGCACTTATGACGGCTTTGCACGTCGCATTGCTGCCGTCGTTGTTCCTTGCTCTGTTGCTGCTTAGTTTCAACTTGTTCGGCAATGGTTTGCGTGACGCGTTCAACCCGTCGCTCAGAGGTTCGGAGGGCTGATATGGAAAAGAAATTAGAAGTTAAAAATTTGCGTATTTCCTTCCGCACCGACGCAGGAAAAGTGCAAGCGGTCAGAGGAATAGATTTTGACCTTTACAAAGGCGAAACTCTCGCTATTGTGGGCGAGTCCGGCTCGGGTAAATCCGTCACGAACAAAGCTATCATAGGCATTTCCGCTCCCAACGCCATTGTCGAAAGCGGCGAGATTATCTATGACGGCATGGACTTGCTCCAAATTGACGAGGAAGACTTCCACAAACTGCGCGGAGACAAAATCGCGATGATATTCCAAGATCCGCTTTCCGCTCTCGACCCGATCAACCGCATCGGTATGCAACTTACCGAGGCTATGATCCTCAAAAACAAGGCGAATCGCAGGGAATCGAGAAAAGAATTCAACACCAAAATGGCGCTCTTGCTCGAAGCAATCAACAGCGCTATGGGAGTTGCCGCAAACAGCGAACAAGGCAAAATCAACGCCAAAAAGGCAAAAGATTTCGATACGTTTGAAACCTACCACCTCAAAATAGAGGGCGCGTACAACAAAGCGTACGAAAGTGCCGAAACAGGACTCGAAAACGTCGACGATTTGCTTTTCCACATCGAAAAGAACGCCGTCGAAGGCTTTACGAGGTCAATTTACGACATTCTCAAAAACGCAAAACTCTCGGTGCATGAGGACGTATGCTCGCAAGACATCTTGACCGCTCGTCAGGAGCTTATCGAAGCGGTCAAACCCTTGCTCAAAGTCGGTGCTAAAAAGAGAGATTACTCCGTTTGCGTCGAATCGCTTCAAGAACTCAAAGCGTGCTTCGAGGAAGCGTGTGCAAAAACAATGCCCAACTACTTCGCGCTTGCGTATTATCAGAAGTTCGGACATGGCGAGCAACTTCCAGACAACGTAGAGGAAGAAAATAAGTTCTTGCGCAAATATCTCGACGACAACTTTATGCTTGACTTTATCGACACGGCAAAGAAGGGTATAGAGTTCTCGTTCAATCGTTCGCTCGAAAAGAAAAAGGAAACCATTGAACTTCTCAAACAAAAGAGAAGCGTGTTTACTGACGGCGAACCCGACAAAAAAGCGTATAAGGAAACCGCAAAAGAGATGTGTGCGAGCGTTGCCGAGTCCATCGACAAACTTGCTCTCGTCAAGGACAGCGCAGCATATACGTTCAAATCGAGCATCATGCGTGCGATCAACACCTATTTCGACGCGATTCCCAACAACGCTAAAGAACAAAAACGCTTCGACAGAGATCAGGCAAAGTTCGACAAACTCGTCGCAAAAGGGAAAACGCCCGACTATAAGGTTATCCCTGCGAAAATCATCGATTTGGATATTGCAAGAAACAATATTGTCGAGATTATCGACAAACTTGTTTCTGTCTACGAGCACGCTGTTGAAAATGCTCAAAACCTCGACGTGGACGAGGGTGCGGTCGCAATGATTGACTTCTTCAAAGAAAAGGCGCAAGCGATTGCATATCGAGTCACGCATATCGTCGCAAAGAATAAGGCGTTGAAACTTATGGAAGAAGTCGGTATTCCCGAACCGAGAAAGAGATACCGTCAATATCCCTTCCAATTTTCGGGCGGTATGAGACAACGTATCGTCATCGCAATCGCGCTCGCCGCAAACCCCGATATTCTCATCTGCGACGAACCAACGACCGCGCTCGATGTTACGATTCAGGCTCAAATCCTCGAACTTATCAACAAAATCAAAAAGGAAAGGAATCTTTCCATCATCTTTATTACGCACGACCTCGGCGTCGTTGCGAATATGGCGGACAGAATCGCAGTTATGTACGCGGGCAAAATCGTCGAAACGGGTACGGCGGAAGATATTTTCTATTCCCCTGCACATCCGTACACTTGGGCGCTTTTGTCCTCTATGCCTGACCTCGACACCAACGAGAAACTCGAAGCCATCCCCGGGACGCCCCCAAATATGATCTATCCGCCCAATGGTGACGCGTTTGCTGCAAGAAACAAATATGCTATGAAGATCGATTTTGAGGAACAACCCCCGATGTTCAAAATCAGCGATACGCACAGCGCGGCAACGTGGTTGTTGCACCCGTCTGCACCAAAGGTCGAAATGCCCAAAATTGTTTCCGACCGTATCGAGAGAATGAAAGCCCTCGCCCAAAAATCCAAAGAGAAACAACAGTAAAAGGAGACGAATATGGACACAAACGTAAACGAACAAGAAACGCTATTGCGCGTTGAACATCTGTGCCAGTACTTCAAACTCGGCTCGTCCACGCTCAAAGCAGTCAACGACGTTTCCTTTGACATCAAAAAAGGCGAGGTCTTCGGTTTGGTCGGCGAATCAGGTTGCGGAAAAACCACAACCGGTCGCAGCATAATAAAACTTTACAACTGCACTTCGGGCAACGTGTATTTCGAGGGTAGAAGAATATGCGCAGGTACGCTTTCCTACAAGGAAGCGAGAAAAGCGGCACGCAAAAAATTCTTCGGCGATTTGAAGCGAGTCTCGTCCAAAAAGAAAGGCGAAGGAAACATTGAAAATGCAGTTGATTTGAAAGCGTCTTTCGCAGAGTTAAAGTCTGCAGTGAAAGAGCAAAACACAAATATTCGCAAGGCAAATCACGATCAAAAAAGATGTGACAGAGATTATGCAAAAGAGCATATAAGCAAAGTAAAAGAGGACTATAAAACTAAGTTTGCTGCAATAGAGAAGAAAGATAAAGAGTATTTTGCACTCTTGTGGCAATATATCAAAGACCTCAATTTTGCTCGAAAAACAAGGCTTGTAACAAAGATTCAAATGGTGTTTCAAGACCCGATTGCATCGCTCGATCCTCGTATGACCGTGCGTGAAATCATTGCGGAAGGTCTCACCATACGCGGCATAAGGGACAAGAAAGTCGTGGACGAAAAGGTGTATGAAGTGCTTGAAAAAGTCGGTCTTGTTAGAGAACACGCGGGAAGATATCCTCACGAGTTTTCTGGCGGTCAAAGACAGCGTATTGGCGTTGCAAGAGCAATCATTATGGAACCCGAAATGATCATCGCCGACGAACCTATTTCCGCGCTTGACGTGTCCATTCAGGCACAAGTCATCAACTTGCTCAACGATTTGAGACATGAACTCGGTTTGACGATTATGTTCATCGCGCACGATCTTTCCGTTGTCAAATACTTTTCGGACAGAATCGGAGTTATGTACTTCGGGAATATGGTGGAACTCGCAACTTCGGACAGATTGTTTGCGCATCCGTTGCATCCGTACACGAAGTCTTTGCTTTCGGCAATTCCGCTTCCCGATCCAATCTATGAAAAACAGCGCAAACGTATTGTCTACAACCCACTTGCCGATCACGATTATTCGGTTGACAAACCTCAAATGAGAGAGGTTGAACCCGGACATTTCGTGTCTTGCAACCAAGAAGAATTTGAAAGATACGTTAAGATTTGCAAGGGCGAAATCGTTGATGGAACAGTCGATGCAACCGAACAAAAGCAAGGGGAAGAAGCACAACTCGAAGAAGTCTGCGCAGAACAAACTGAACGCACCGCAGAAGCGGGCGAGGGAATACCGATTATCACATCTGTCGATTTGTCTCTTCTCAAACAAGAAGGTATCACCGTTGCAGGTAATGAGGTCATTCTCGAAACCACAAGCGAAGCGGATACCGATACGAATCAAGACGAGCAATGAAAACAACTCTAATAAAAGTTGCCGTTTTGTTTGTGATTGTGCTTGCAGTCATTCTCACGATATGCGGCGTCAATGGCTTACTTACCGAGCAGTGCGAACAATCAAAAGTTTTGCAAGTGCTTTGCGACGCGTTTTTCGTGCCGGGTGTGGTTTTGCTTTGTATAAGCGGTTTATCGTGGGCATCCGATAAGGGTGCATTCGACGCTCTGGGATACGGCATATCAACGTTTTTCAATGCGCATATGCCCGCCGGCAAGGGATTGAATTGGCACAAAAAAGAAACGTATCAAGAGTATATCGAAAGGAAACACTCGCCGGAAAAAAAGAAAAAGAAACTTAATGTGGCGTTGATTTTTGGTGGCACATTGGTGGTTGTGTCGATTGCGTTGCTGATCGCATATCTAAACTTGAAATAATTT
>CAVFCJ010000052.1:0-9676 GCA_963620965.1 bacterium | reverse complement strand
TCGTATGAACTGTTTTTTATTTTTGCAGGTGTTGCACTTGAAAGTATAATTCACCGGTATATAAAAAAGTCCATCGGCTGTTGCCGATGGACTTTACGTTTGTGATAGTCTCGATTATTTGACTTTCTTGTCCTTTCTTTTCAAGGACTTGCAGAAGCAAAGACCGAAAATGAGTTGCAACAAGCCGAGTCCTGCCGATACGAAGAACATATATTGCTGTCCTTCGATAGTGTTGAGGAAAAATGCGAGGATGTTGCCTTCGTAAAGGGTTTTGTCCGTAACCAAATCCGCAAGGAAGGGGCGGAACATCAATACGATTGCGCCTACCGCCAAAACGATGCTCATGATGAGGTTGTACGCTCTGCCGTACTTCTTGCCGCAAGCGGATACGAGTGCGACGATGAAGTTGATGCCTGCGAGCGTGAACACGATCATAGGCAAAATCGTCAAGATACCAACAACCGGATTATCGAAATACGATTTGAATGCGCCGAAGTCCTGAATCATCGCGTTCCAGCAAGAAATGCCGTCGAGATAGCGGATTCCGAACAAGTCGTTTTCGATTGTGCCCGCATTGACAAGGTAACCCACGACCGACAACGCAATAAAGAGAAGCGACATAATCATCATCGTGACATTTCTGCCGATACCGCTGTGTTTTGCCTTGACTTTGGTTTGAGGCACTGCCGCGGCTGCCTCGTTGGGGTAAAAGGGTTCGAAGTTCGTTTGGGGTTGAGTATATGCCTGCGCTTGTTGAACGAGCGTGGCGGGAGTTGTGTCTATTTTGTTGATTTTAACGCCGATGGTCACTCCGCAACTGGGGCATTTGATACGATGCTTATAGCCGTCGGGAAGCGATTCCATATTCGCAGGCGGCTCGAAACTGATCTCGGCTCTGCAACTGGGACATCTTGTATACATAGTTCATCTCCTTAAAAAACTATTCTTTCGATATTATATTATTTTCGTAAGATAATGTCAATGATAGAAAGGCAAAAATTTGCACAAATTTCGAGCGAAAACGCGCGTGACGGCGGCGCTAATCGTCGAATTTCTGCACAAAGTGCGCTTTATCGTATCGTTTTGAGATGATAAAAGCCGAGTTGTGCGAAAATAAGCAAGACTATTTTTGTAAAAAATTGCAAAAATCAGCCCGTTTTTCGCACTTTGTTTTCGACAAGACGTTTCATACTGACATAATCGGCGCAGACGGTGAGTATGTAGCGTTGTCTTTCCTCGTGAGATAGGGTTTTCATCTTTTCTTGATCGGCAAAGCATGCAACGGGATTGACGACGTTTTCGCCCTCTTTTTGCATCTGACACAGTTTCAAAAAAATCGCCTTTTGCTCGGGCGTTGCGCCTTGCGGCACGCTCTTTTCGCTGTCGTATTTGTTGTCGCAAAGCCTCGATTTGGCACTTTTGGCAAGTTCGCGCAATGCGCAGTTTTTGTGTTTTACGTTGCTCATATCCGCCTCCTCGACTTATGTTAGCACAAGTCGCGCAAAAAGAAAGTCGGTGTGCAAAACAAGACATAATTCGGCACTATTCGCCCCGATTCTTCCTTTTTCTTTTGACGATTTTCGAGCGGATAAGCGGCAAAACGCACGTGCCGAGCGCATACGCCGTAGCGCCGTACAGCGAGGGGAAGCCCTGCATAAAAAATTCTATACAAAGTATAAATCCCGCAAAGATTGCGCATGTTGCGAAAAAATCCACGAGAACTCTCTCAAAAAAGCCGCCTTTTTTGAAATAAAGCAACGCAAAAACGCCTGCGACGACTCCTGCCGCAAGGCAAAGCGCAAAGCAAATCGCTTGCGCTTTCGCGTTTGCGCCGAGATACAAAGACGTCATTTGAAAATGCGTTTGGCAAACGACGTAGGCGCGCTCGAAGCGGAATATTTGAGGGCGTTGACTTGACCCTCGATTTGCAGTTTGCCCTCAGTTACGTCAAGGTTTTTTACGCTCAGATTTTGTCCGCTCACGGTGAGCGTTTCGTCTTTTAGAAGAATCACAATGGTTTTGTCAGTGAAAGTCGGCACGTCCTCAACTCCCGTCACGCTCATTGCGCGCAAGTGATCGAGTTCGACTTTGTGACTTGTTTTCTGCGCCGTTTTTTCGGCTTGGTCTATTGTCTTTTGGTTCGATGTTTTTGAAAAATCCATATTACCCCTTTTGTGCGTGGCACATTTCATTGACAACAATATTAAAAAAGAATAAAATATATGCATTATTCAAATCAAGGCGGTGACAAAATTGTCGGACGAAAGCAAAAACGCAGCCAAAAACGGTGGGAAAAAGTGCAAAGACTTGCGCTTTCAACTTGACCATTCTGCGAAGTTTTATCCCATTATGTCCACAAAAAAGGCGCAGAGCCTTTTCAGAATTTACGCCTTGATGGAAGAGACCGTTGACAGGGACAAATTGCAAATCGCCCTCAAAGAAGTGCTGCCGAGATTCGAGGCGTACAGCGTTAGGCTCAAAAAGGGGTATGCTTGGCACTTTTTCGAGCATAACGACGCGCCGTGCAAAGTGTTTGACGAAGGCGCGCTTCTTAAACCCATCGACCCCGACGAAACAAACGGGTACTGGTTTAGGGTGTCGGCGGCAGGGAACAAAATCATACTCGAAATCTTCCACGCGCTTGCGGACGGCAACGGCGCGCTCGCGTTTTTGAAGAGCATTGTGAAAAGATACCGCGAAGTGTGCGGATTCAACGTCGACGACGAGGGCGTTATAGACTGGCAAAGCGAACCCGTTTCGGAAGAAACGGAGGACGGATTCGAGAAGAATTACAAGCCCATATCCCTCGGGCAAATGAATCTCAAAGCGCTTGCGGGCAAAGTGCCTCATCGCATAAAGGGCACGCTGTCGAAAGACGGCTACGAGGTGAGCGAGGGTGTTGTCGAGTCGAAAGACGTGCTGAAACGTGCAAAGGAAATAGGCGTGTCGTTCACGGCGTACGTCGCGGGCGTGCTTGCGTACTCGATTGAGAAAACCTGCGCAAACAAAGTGCCGATTGCGGTGATGATTCCCGTCAATCTTCGCGCGCTCTATCCGTCAAGAACCATGCGCAACTTCGTGACATTTGTAAGAATCATTCTTGCGCCGTCCGAGTTCAAGAGCATAGAGGCGTGCGCAAAGGAAACGCAAAGACAACTCAAAATTCAAACCGCAAAGGACAAACTCGACGCTTTTATCTCAACGACGGTGAAGGCGCAAAAGAACTGGATTTTGAAAATCGTGCCGCTCTTTCTCAAAACCGCGATATTGCGACTGGGCAGAGTGTTTATGCGCTCGCGCCAAACGATTATATTCAGCAATCTCGGCAACGTCGTATCCCCCGAAAGTATGGGCGTTGACAGATACGCGCTCAATATGAACGTGTCCAAAAACAACACGCAAAACCTCGGCGCAATCACCACCAACGGAAAAACCACGCTCGCGTTTACGAGGGCGATAAAGGAAAAAACCCTCCCCGACGAGTTCTTTGCCGAACTCGAAAAAGAGGGCATAGCGGTGCAAAGATGACGGTCTTGTTCGATTGAAAAGCGACGAAAAAGCAACTAAACATCGGCAACAAAAACGCCGAAAAACCGCAAAAACATGCGGCAAAACCGCAAAAATAATGCGGCAAAACCGCAAAAAAACAAAACGAAATATTCACCATCAGAGGTATATATGAAACAACTCAATTCAAGCGAACTTCGCAAACTTTATCTCGATTACTACAAGTCAAAGGGACACGCCGTAATCGGCTCTGCGTCCCTCATCCCCGAAAATGACCCGACCGTGTTGTTCACGACTGCGGGTATGCACCCCCTCGTGCCGTACCTTTTGGGTGAAAAGCACCCTGCGGGCAATCGTTTGACGGACGTTCAAGTGTGCGTGCGCACGGGCGACATCGACGAAGTTGGCGACGCAACTCACTGCACGTTTTTCGAGATGCTCGGCAGATGGTCGCTGGGCGACTACTTCAAAGAGTATGCAATCGCTTGCTCATACGACTTCCTTCTCAACCAACTCGAATTCGACAAGGATAAATTTGCGGTTACAGTGTTTGCAGGCGACGAGGATTGTCCTCGCGACGAGGAAAGCGCGTCGTATTGGAAAGCGCAAGGCATCCCCGAAGATCACATCTTCTATTGCAATAAAAAGCACAACTGGTGGGGTCCTGCCGGCATAACCGGTCCTTGCGGTCCCGACACCGAAATGTTTATCGACACCGGCAAACCCAAATGCTCGGACGATTGCTCGCCTGCGTGCGATTGCGGCAAGTACGTCGAAATCGGCAACGACGTGTTTATGCAATACTTCAAGAACGCAGACGGCACTTTCTCGCCCCTCAAACAAAAGAACGTCGACGAGGGTATGGGACTTGAAAGAATGCTTTGCATTCTCAACGGCTACAAATCCGTGTACGAAACAGACCTCTTTGCGTTTGCAATCAAGAAACTCGAAGAACTTTCGGGCAAGACCTACGGCGAGGACGAAACTATGACCGTCGCAATGCGTATAGTCGCAGACCATACGCGTACGGCAACCTTCCTTTTGGGCGATCCCAAAGGCGTGTCGCCCTCTAACGTCGATCAAGGCTACGTTTTGCGCCGCCTTATCCGCAGAGCAATGAGATATTGCAGAACGCTCGGCATCGACGACAGCGCGCTTGTCGAACTTGCAAAACTCTACGTCGCAAAATACGAGGAAGCGTACCCCTACATCAAAGAGAACGAGGGCAGAATCGTGAGCGAACTCGAAGCGGAAAAAGACAAGTTTGCAAAGACCATCGAACAAGGCTTGAAAGAGTTTGACAAAATCGTGGCGCACCTTCCCGAAAATATGACGGTGTTCCCCGGCAAGACCGCGTTCAGACTTTACGACACATACGGTTTCCCTATCGAGATGACGGCGGAACTCGCAAAAGAAAAGGGCTACGCTCTCGACAAAGAGGGCTACGACAAAGCGTTTGCAGATCATCAGGCACTCTCCAAAGCGGGTGCGGAACAAAAGTTTAAGGGCGGACTTGCAGACGGCGGCGAGCTCACCGCAAGATTGCACAGCGCAACGCACCTTCTCAACGCCGCGCTCAAAATCGTGCTTCACGACGATTCAATCCAACAAAAGGGCAGTAACATCACGTCCGAGAGATTGCGTTTCGACTTCAACTTCCCGCGCCCGATGACGCAAGAAGAAATCGCCGAGGTCGAAAAGGTCGTCAACGACGAAATCGCAAAAGACAGCGAAGTCAAACTCGAGGAGATGTCAGTCGAGCAAGCAAAGAAAGCGGGCGCAATCGGCGTGTTCGACAACCGCTACGGCGACGTCGTAAAGGTTTATACGATAGGCATATCCAAAGAAATCTGCGGCGGTCCTCACGCAAAACGCACGGGCGAACTCGGCAAATTCCGCATTGTCAAAGAACAATCTTCTTCGGCAGGCGTGAGACGTATCAAAGCGGTTTTGGAATGAAATTATGAAATGTGACACCCACGTCCATACCAACAATTCGCACGACGGCAAAGTGCCGCTTGCGCAAGTTGTGGAAATAGCAAAGGCGCAAGGTCTTTGCTATTTGGCAACCACCGAACATCTCGATTATGACTTCGAGTACGGCAAAAATCGCGCGCCCGTAAGGTGGCCGAATCTCAATTTGGAAAAATATTACGAGAACTGGAAAAATGCAAAATCGGCACTTGACGCAGACAAAAACAACACGTTAAACCTTTGTTTCGGCATTGAAGCGAGTTACGATTCGAGTCAAGCGGCAAAGAAAGCGTATCAAAAAGCCATCGAAAAATATCCGTTTGACATCGTTATAAATTCGGTGCATTGCGTGGACGGCTACGACGTGTACTTCAAACTTGCGTTCCTTTTCAAAACCAAAAAGAGAGTGTACAGAAGGTATCTCGAAACCATTTTGGAAAGCCTTGACGCACCCTATCAATACGACACGGTTGCGCACATTGGCTACATCGCGCACGGCGCGCCCTATCACGATAAGTTGTTGAGATACAAGGATTTTCCAAAAGAGATCGACGCAATACTCAACGGCATAATCGCAAGGGGCAAAGCGCTCGAGGTCAACTTCCATCACGAGATGGCACCGCAACGAGATATTATCGAGAGATACTTTGAACTCGGCGGTCGCAAGATAAGTTACGGCTCGGACGCACATCGCGGCGATATTTGCAAAAACTTCGATGATGCGTGCAAGATGTTGAAAGAGATAGGCTTCACGCATTTAAGCACCTTCGTCAAGCACGAGGAAGTCCTCGTTCCTATCGAATGATTCGAAAAGCAGTTTCTTTTTTGAGGAGCTGTTTTTTTGTTTGTTCAAATAAAACAATGTGTTCATTTGTATATATAAAGAGTCCCATCAAACAATGATTCTCACAAATGAAAATTGAGGGGTAAGTTATGAAAACAAAACGAATTTTAGTTGCAATTTTGCTGTTAGTGCTTGTATGCGCGATTCTCGTTGCTTGCAACGACAAAGCCGCGGACGAGTATGTTGGGGTGATAAAAGGTGACGCCTCGCGCGGTTGGAAACCAACCGCCGTTCCCGATCCGAACAATTCATTCGACAAGCGCGGAGAAAGAACAAATTTTAGCGAAGGCACTTGGAATTTTGACGGAACGGCTATAAATATATGGTTCACGAACACCGAGAGTCTAAACAACTTGTTTTACGATTACACATTGGACGATTTTGACAAAGAAAAATTCAAGCGTGTGGAAGAAGGTTTGGCTTTTCGTTTGAGCGAAGTTCGGGAATGCGTCGCTTCATACGGATATGATAGCAAAAAAGCCAAAGAGTACAATAGGACGCTAAGATTGGAACTTGTGAATCCGACCAAAGAAAATGCGGTGAAATATGCCGAGGAATTCTATTATGACAAAGGAATCAGATCTTCCGAGCCTGAGTTATACGGAAGTTGGTTTATTACAAGCAACGATCCGAGTTTAACAAACCAATGGGGATTGGAAAAAATCAAGGCATATGACGCGTGGGGCATTACAACAGGTTCTTCAAGCGTTACCGTCGGACATTTGGATTCTGGAATAAACAATACGCATCCTGATTTGGCAAACAACGTTATGGCAGGTGGATATGCCGCAGACTCAGAAAATCCGAACTCCGATACCGCAGGTCACGGGACTACCACAGCAGGCGTTATAGGGGCTGTCGGGAATAACGCTATTGGTGGTAGCGGAGTTTGCTGGAATGTCAATATTGTATCTCTAAAAGTCGGGAAAGGTTCAAGCGACGAAATACCGCAACTCGTCATTGAAGCAATAAATTATGCGAAAAGCCACAACATTAAATTGCTAAATTTCAGCGGGGGCTTTTATGAAAGTGGAATCGGACAATATCAAGAAGAACTAAAAAATGCTATACAAGCATATAACGGACTTATTGTTGTTGCGGCAGGAAACAGCAATTATAATATTGTCGCTGAAAACGGCAGCGGCACAAAACTTTATCCGCAAAGTTTCGACTTGGATAATATATTGGTTGTGGGAGCGACCGACAGCAACGACAACAAATCCGATTTTTCAAATTATGGTCAAACCACGGTGGATTTGTTTGCTCCCGGCAATAGTATCTACACAACGTATTCTTATCATAATTCAGGCACCGTCTATAACACATACGGTTCGTTTTCCGGCACTTCTTTGGCAGCGCCGTTTGTCACGGGCGTAGCGGCGTTATTGTTGTCGATGGAGCCGAATCTTACGGCGGCACAACTGAAAGCAAGGATTATGCAAAACGTCGACGCAGTTCCTGCGTTATCGAACTTGTGCGTTTCTGGTGGTAGGCTCAATGCAAAGAAAGCGGTGGATGCCCATGGTCACGACAGTCTATACACTTGCAACTATTCGAGCAACGGTGTGAGGAGAGGGCACAGTGTGAGTTGTAATTATTGTGATTATACAGGTACTGAAGCGCACGAATGGAGTCCTGTGAAAGTCCCAAACACAGCAATCGTGAAATATCATATTTGCAAAAAGTGCAGAGCAAAAACCGAAATCATGGAAATCCCCAATCCGTCATTCTTGCTCTCACCGAGCGTGCTTGCGCTGATAAATGAACAGGAGAGTGCGATGAGCGGCGATTTTGAAATCGAGATAACCAAAGACGTTGCGATAGTGAAAAAGAACGGAAAATACTATCTTATGATCGCATGCGATGACAAAGGCAGACGGCTTGCGGATTTGAGCAAAATATTAAAGCGATAAAAAGAGACTAATATGGAAACAGGTGCGCTCAAATAAACGATTGAGATTGAGCAAAATTTTGCTTAAAATAAATAATTGAGGGGTAAGTTATGAAAACAAGACGAATATTGATTATGGTTTTACTGATAGTGTTTGTATGCACGTTTTTCGTTGCTCGCAACGAAAACAGCGGCAACAACAGCGGCAACAACAGCGGCAACAACAGCGGCAACAACAGCGGCAACAACGGCGAGCAAAACGGACAGCAGGTAACGAGAAAGCCGACGGCGGATCCCGATCCGAATAATCTGTATGATACACGTGATACCTATACCGATTATAGCAAGGGGGATTGGAATTTTGATGGAACAGCGGTAATTATTGATTTTACGAATAGCGAAAGTTTGAACAATTTGTATTATAATTATCAATTAACCGATTTCGATTCGGCAAAATTCACGAGCGTGCGCGAAAGGTATCCTTACGAATTGCGAGATGCAAGACGGGAGTTTAGTCCTGACCGCATAAATGACACATTGAAAAAATACAATAGGTCTTTAAGGTTGGAGCTCGTTAATCCAAGTAAGGAAAATGTCCTAGAATATATCGAAGAATTTAGGCAAGACAAAGGGGTTAGATATGCCTATCCGGAATTATACGGAAGTTGGTTTTTGACAAGCAATGACCCTTATACAAGTCAACAGCAAGATTCGTTTGGCAAGATAAAACTAAATGATGCTTGGGATGTTACGACAGGATCCTCGAGTGTTACTGTGGGGCTTATTGATTCGGGAATAAACAAAACGCACGAGGACTTAACAGATAATATTTCAAGCTTACCTTGCGGAACGTTGCCGTATTCGGACGAGGTTCAACACGGCACATTGACGGCCGGTATCATAGGCGCTGTCGGAAATAACGGAAAAGGAATAAGCGGCGTTTGCTGGAATGTGAAAATAGCGTCCTTGAAAGCTTGTGTGGGGAATGCTCACGAAACCGTGGACCTTGTTATCGCGGCAATCAATTATGCAGAGGAAAACAATATAAAGCTGTTGAATTACAGCGGGGGGTTCTATCAAAATGAAATAACGGACAATAATGATATAAACAAATTGAAACAAGCAATCGACAATTACTCAGGGTTGATAGTTGTCGCAGCGGGAAATGCAGGAGAAAATATTGACACAAAGAAGACATATCCTCACGATTTTGATTGCGACAATATGCTCGTTGTCGGTGCATCAACCAATGACGATAAAAGAGCGTCGTACTCTAATTATAGTGCGACCAAAGTTGACTTGTTTGCGCCGGGAAGCGCTTACACCACAAACAATAATGGCAATTACACAAGTGCAGCAGGTACATCAATAGCGGCACCATTTGTTACCGGTGTTGCGGCGCTTATGTTGTCGATGGAGCCGAATCTTACGGCGGCACAACTGAAAGCAAGGATTATGCA
>CAVFCJ010000051.1:9261-9879 GCA_963620965.1 bacterium | reverse complement strand
ACGCTCAGTTAGAATGTCTATTTTTCTTCATCGCAAAATACAGCGATTACAAATACGCTGTCAAAAATTCGCATTTTGTCATATATAGACGATATGGCAACGATAGGTTTGTACGACAGCGGAATAGGCGGACTCACCACCCTCAAAATTCTGCTCGAAAAGTTCGAAGGCAACGATTTTTTCTATCTTGCAGACAATGCTTCCCACCCGTTCGGAACGAAAAGCGCAAAAGACCTCGAAGAAATAGTTTCTTCTGCCGTTGCTACTCTCAAAAGCAACTGTGACTATCCGGTACTTGCCTGCAACACTGCATCGAGCATATATGGGGGCAACGACACAATCAAACTTCTGCCACCTATGCCGCCAAAAAACGCCGATTTGAACGAATGGTTGCTTATGTCAACGGATTTGACAAAGGAAAGCGCAAGCAAATCTTTCAAAAACGTTGCCGAAACGAGCGATTTGGCGTCTATAATAGAGGTTCAGGCTTCAATAAACTCAAAGCGCGGCAATTTGAATATGTGCCCACTTCTTCCCTATCTTGCAAATTCCGTATTCAAATTCAAAGGAGTAAAAAACGTTGTTCTCGGTTGTTCGCACTATCCGTTTTGCAAAAAG
>CAVFCJ010000051.1:0-9251 GCA_963620965.1 bacterium | reverse complement strand
CAAAAAGGAAATATCCAAAATTCTCGGCGACGTACGCTTTTTCGACGGCAACGAACGCGTCGTAAAATCTCTTGAAAAATACGTTTCGCCCCTTAAAAACGAAACCAAAATTATCTTCCGTTTTACAGGCGGAAGCGAAGAAAAAAAGTACAGAAAAATACTTTCGCTATTGCTCGCCAAGCAAAATTAAACTTAAATTAGCATGGTTAGAATACCGATTTACAAACGAAATGCAGTGTTTATCGCGCCTGCGACGATTTTTGAGGAAAGACTGACGGCAAGATCGATGTTGCGAGGCGCAACGATAAGGTCGGACAGTGAGCAATCGGCAAGTTTCTTGCGCAAATTATACTCGTTTACCTCTATCTTTTCCTCGCTCAAAAAATCCTTGACAAAAGCGTATATTCCTGTCCTTAAAGACAGCAACAACGGCACACCTATTGCAAACGTCGGAACGCTCAAAACCGATTTGTCTATATGTTCTTTATCTTGCCCCACACCGCTTCCGGGGAAAATTCCCGTGCTAGAAATCTGGAATGATTTTCCAAGTCTTGCAACCGAGCCCGTCGCCAATGAATCCACTAAAATCACGCAAGACGGCTTGATTTTCGCAGCTGCGCCTGCTATAAGTTCGGCGGACTGTATACCCGTCATACCGAGTACGCCGGTTGCGAACGCGCATACGCTCTGCTTTCTTCCACCAGCCTCGACATATCTTGTGACTTTCACGCTTTCGACGCACCTCTGACCGAGCGAATCGGCAACGATATGTCTGTTTCCGAGCCCGACAACAAGCACCGGCGACGACTTTTTCACGATTCCAATGAGTTCGGACAGCGAAAAGGCGAGTTGTTTTGTAAGGTATTCTATCGATTTTTGGCTTGCGAGAGCAGATTTCGGACAATCGAAAGTGATATACACTCCTCTTTCTCTGCCTATTTGCTTTGCCTGTTCAAGCGTTTTGACGTTAAGCGTGCGCTTTTGTATTCCGTACGAGAGCGATTTTGCTTCGCAAGCGGACGAAAGTCCCACGCTCTGCGCGCTTTCGAGCGCGATATCAGTGACTATTCCAAGGTTTTTTACAATATTCATAACATTATTGTGCATAATCGCAAAAAATCAATTCAAAACGGTTGCAACTTTTGTCTTAATATGATAATATGTCAAAGATATTTAGTCAGTACAAAAGTACGAGGAGAAAAATATGCCAAATATTAAGTCAGCAAAAAAGAGAGTTATCACTTCCGACAAGAGAAACGAAATCAACACAGCAAAGAAAGCACGCGTTAAAACCGCTGTCAAGAAATACAACGCAGCAATCGAAGCAGGCGACGTCGCTCTTGCAGAACAACTCCTTCCCGAAACCGTTTCCGTCATTGACTTCGCTTTCAAGGACGGCATCTACAAAAAGAACACGGTTGCAAGAAAGAAATCCACTCTCTGCCGCGCTTTGGACGCACTCAAAGCAAACAAGTAAGCAACGTTAAAATCGCAAAAATCAAAAGACTGTTTAAAAACAGTCTTTTTTTCGTTGCGCAAAATCGCATATTCGGCGCATATTTTAAGAAAATACGGTTATTTTTGTCAAACCTTCTTTTTAACCGCCACCCCAACAACAACGGTAGCAAGACAAACAACCAACACGCACACTGCCGCCACGACGGTTATGTCATATGCGATGACTGCTTTTTTACTTTCGCAGACATATACCTTCGTTTCGCTCGTAAAATTGTTGCCGATTTTTGCTTTGACACTATGCTCGCCACTGCTTTCAAACTTGCACGCAAACGTGTAGCCTGCCGCAACATATTCGTCGTCGACATACCAATGCACCGTCGTTTGGGGATCAACGCTTTGAAGTATGCTTTCGTCAATTGAAAATTCAATCTTCTTTTCGCGCTCGACCGTCACGGTTTTATCCGTCGTTTCGATGTTTTTTCCGTCGGCTTTTACCGATATTTCGATTTTTTCGATTTCCGTTTTGTCGTACTCGATGTACTTGACCTCGACAATGCAACGAGCGGTTTTATTTTCCGCATCTGCTTCTGCGCAAGTCCACTCTGCCGTTATCGTAGACGTGCCGACTTTGTTTTCGGGCGTAAAAGAAAACTCGAATTGATTTTCGGAATTGTTTTCGATCTCTTTTCCGTTCACTTTCCACACGACTGAACCTAAATTTGCAAATTCAAGCGGTAAAACGTTGAGGCTGAATTCTATTTGATTTGTCGCATTGACGTACTGCACGGTGTCGCCGTTTGCTGATATGCTTATTCTTGCGGTATCGGAAATCAACGGCGCAAAATCGAACACACCGAGAGAAAAACCGCCCGTATTTATGGTTTCCGTATAAGATTGTCTGACGTTTTGGGCAATATCGACCGCGTTGCATTCTTTTTCGCCCGAAACGGCGCAATACGCTCTGTTTTTGAGCGTTGCAAGCGCGCTCGCAAAAGATATAAACGGCGTTGCCATACTCGTGCCGTCCATCGACTTATATAAATCCGCACTCGTGCCATCCGCGCTGAAAATGTTTTCACCGGAAGCGCAAATGTCATATACCGAACCGTAATTAGACTTCGTGGCAAGTTTCTTTTTGCCGTTCGCCGTCGTATAATTCATAACGCCGATGACGTTTTTGCTTGCCGCAGGATAATAAACATAAAATTTGCCTAAAATATTTTTTGCCGAAGACGATCTGCCACTGTTGCCTGCCGCCGCAACGAAAACCGCCTGTTGAGCATATTCGTCGGTTACCATTCTGTTAAATTCGGAAGATTCGGTGCCAACTTCGTCTTCACAGAGAGAGAGATTGACAACGTCAGCGCCGTTTTCAATGGCAAACGCTATGCCGTCTTTAACGCCCGAAGTTGAAAAACTCGTGCCTTTGGAGGCTTTTATCGGCAAAATTTTGATATATTTTTCAAGGCCTAGTTCATGAATGAGTGTTGCGATTATTCCGGCAACGTGCGTGCCGTGTCTGTTTGACGCGTCGTCCGTTGCGCTTTTGCTTTTGTCATATGTGTTTTTTGTCACGACATTGCCGTCATCGTCCCTAAAAAGCACATCGAATCTGCCTATTTCGTCATCAGCGGCAACGCCGTTTTCGTCGTATTTGCCTGTGAAAATCTCATGATCAAAGTTTATGCCCGTATCCACGACTGCAACCACGATAGGATTTTTTTCGAGTGCGGAAAAGTCGTATTGCGGGTCTGAAAGCCAATTTTTCACGCAAGTTTTGACATATTCGAGATTTAAATCGTCCTCGCCGTTTTGCCAGTCGAGGTTTTTGCCCTTGACGTTTTCGACATAGCCGTCAGGACATACTGCGTCTGCAACGGACGGCGCAAAAATCACACTAAAAAACAAAACAAGGACAGCCGCGATCACGATAACACGCAATGCGGAAATCCTTGAAAATTTTGTTTTTTTTGCGGCGTTTTTCATTTTCCTGCGCACAAGCAAAGGAAAACTTAAATCCAGGTTATTTTACCCTCTTGGGTTATAGTTCCCCACTTGCCGTCCTTTTTTATTTTGGCTTCGCCGTTTTCAAACGGCGTGCCCGCATCGTATTCAAACGGAACAATAACTTCGTTGTTCTTGTCGATGTAGCCGCACTTTTCACCTCTGCAAACCATTGCAAGCCCTTCGGAAAAACTCATAGCGGTGTCGTAGTCGAGAGGAATGACGACATTGTTTTCCTCGTCGATATAGCCGCATTTCTCGTCGATTTCGACGGAAGCAAGCCCCTCTTTGAACGCAAAAATCTCATCGTACATCGTGGGAATCACGATTTTGAAACCGTCGGAATATCCCCACTTTCCGCCTTTGAGCACTTTGCGCCATTGCCCCGGCTTCAAAGGTTCGGTGAGCTTTTCGACAGGTTTTTGACGATTTTTGTCGTTTTGTTTTTGCTGCTGGTTCTTGTTTTGTTGAGGTTTTGCGTTTGCGCGCTCGGAAAGTCCGAACTTTGAAGTGCGAGTTTTTTCGCTCTTGTCCTGCTTTGCGAATTTATCGTTTGTTTCTTTGTCGTTTTCGCCACGTTTTTGAAGCTCGTTTTGAGTCTTTTTCTTGTCGAATTTACTCTTTTGCTCGCCGCCCGCTTCGATTTGCTTGCCAAAGTCCGTAACGTTCTGCTTCTGCTCTGCGTTTGAGGCTTGTTTTTGCGGTTCGGGGCGCAATTCCATATCTTTCGCCTTCAAAGCGTCCTTGACTTCAAACAATATCTTTTTGTTGAGTCCTTGCACCTTGTACATATCCTTTTCGGTGCGTTTTACAAGATCTGCAGCCGTCTGAATACGGTTTTTCAAAAAAAGCTCGCAAGTGGATTCGCCTAAGCCCAAATCCCCAAGAGACAGCGATAGTTGCGCTTCGGAATACTTTGCTATTTGCTCGTTTGCGCCCTCTTGATTTCTCTTTGGTGCGCGGTTTTTATAATAACGTTTTTTGTTTGCCATATATATACCTTTTTATTGATATTATCACACGCGCACGAATATTTCAAGTAGTAAAGTTATTATCTTGACTTAAAGTTACAATTTGATTATACTTATACCTATGAAAAAGACGATTGAAAATTCAAGAAAAATATTGACGATATTGCTGTTTGCCGCCATTTTTGCTACGGTTTTTTCGAGCGCATTCGCAATGTCTTACGCAAGCGCGGAAAGTTCGCAAGAGAGCGATTTCGTCAGACTTTTTCCGACTATAAACTATTTCCAATCGGCAAATCCTTCTTTGGTCAGCGCAAACTCCGACTATCTCTTGGTGTACGACAAGGACGTTCGCTCGCTTTTCGTGCGCCCCAACGATTCGTCTGACACTTACGTTTTCGAAACGGAATTTGAGGAAGTAACCGATCTTTTCGTGCTTGAAAACGTGGCGTTTTTACAAGCGGACGACAAGTATTACACGATAGTCCTATCCGACAAAACAGCAAGCGCGGTCGAAGTCACTCTGCCATCGCCCTCTCGTATCGCTTCGATTACGAGCGACGGCACTCGCCTTTACGCGCACTCGCCCAAAGGCGCGTTGACAATTTACGACAAAAATCTTTCGATAACTGACAACATCGACGCGGAAGATTCTCCCGACGAACTTGCCGGCTCGAACGCAATCGCGGGCGAAAACGGCAATCTTTACACTTTCCCGTCCATTTACGGCAACGCCTTTTTCGTGAAATTCGACACGATGTCGAACACGGTTGAGGCGCACCCAATTACACAAAACATCACGCAAGCGTATGTCGGATCCGTCGTGTACGCGCTCGAAGTTTTGACCGCTACCGGTCAAAAACGCTTGGTTTGTCTCGACAAAACCACAGGCGAATTGCTCTTTCACACCGAAATTTATCCGCAAGCGTTCTTTGCATTTGGCAACAGAGTTTTCACAATAGAAAACGCAAGCGTCGTCGTATACACGCTCTCAAACGACAAATCGAGCCTCTCGAGAACTACGTCTATAACGATGACGGGCAACGACGCATATCACCTCAATAATCCCGTAGACTTGTGCGCCGCCGACAACGGATATATCGTCGCGGACAAAAAAAATTCACGTCTTGCAACCATTGACAAATCGGGCGTACTCACCGAGCAAAAACTCGACGATAGCCCACTTGCGCTCGCTTCTTCCGAGCGTGACGTATATTGCGTATTCCAAGACAAAATAGACAGAATTTCGGACGGCGAAACCACAAAAACATACGAACTTTCGGGAGTTTTGGACGTTGCGTATTTAGACAAACTCTATGCACTCGCACCCGACGGTGTGTACACCGCAATCGGTAGTTCGCTCATAAAGATACTCGATGTTGAAAACGGCAAGCGTATTTCAACCGCCAAAAACGGCACGAACGTTTACGTCCTCACCGACGATTCCTTTTTGTGTATAGACCGCAACGGAAGGAAACTTTTTGACGTTGCAAATGCGGATTTTTCCGAAGCCGTCGACTTTGCAATCGACTACACCGGCAAAGCGTACGTCGCGTTCAAGGACAAAATCGTCACATATTACGCAAATCAAAGCCAAACAATTGCCGTTAAAGCGGAAAATCTGAAAGCGAACATAACGAGCATATGCCTTGACGGCGAAAACGTCGTATTCACCGCCGAAGAAAGTTTCGTCGGCACACTCAACGTCCATGCAACGACAAAACAAAGTTTCAGTGCAACGCTTCCAACGTTGGAAAGAAGCGAATATTATTTCGCGACAGCAAACGACAGCGTGCTCGAATACTCATGGGACGGCAGGCTCGAAAACACGCAAATCGCTTCGAGCGACGTGTATCTCGTCATTGACGAGGCAGGCGAGGGTGCGGACGAAAATCTAAGATACGCACTTGACGGCGACAAACTCGCAATCGTATCGAAAGACGACTTTAATAAGGCGGAAACGACTGCGTTAAGCGGCGAATACGTCGCAAAAGAGGACGTCACGCTTTACGCTCTTCCCTATTCGCAAAGCGGCGCAATCGAGATTAAAGCAGGCGAAAATGTCACTCGCATAAGCGACGTCGCAGGCTACGACAACGCAAAGTGGACGATTGTTCGCTACGGCGAAAACACATATTTCGTCAACTCGTCCTCAATCGAGGAATACGTCGAAATCGTTGACGAAAAAGACAAAATTTACGGCAAAGCCAACGCCGACAGAGTGGGCGGAATGGTCAACGTATACGACTCTGCCGACAAAAACAGCGAAGTCATACTTCAAATCGTCGACGGCAGTCAAGTCGAAGTGCTCGAAACGCTCGACGACTTCTATCTTGTATCATTTGACGGCAAAGTCGGCTACATCGAAAAAGAGCATTTGAAAATAAACGGACTCACGACGGTTCAAATCGTGGCGATAGTGCTTGCAATAATCGTCGCGCTTGCCGGAAGCGCAATCTTTGCCTCGATATATCTCACCCGCAAAAACGGCGAAAAAGAGAAAAACGGCGAAGACAAAACGCCAAAGAGATTTTGATCCCCACCCTTCAAAAAACTCAAATACTCATGGATTTTACTATTAAAAAGCACCGATTTTTCGGTGCTTTTTAATCTGTTACAACGTTAATTTTTTGAAAAACGATTTAAGTTTCGACGTTGCAGGTCTTTTCACTTTCCCTTCTTTTATCGCTTGCGTAAAATAATGCTCGGCGTTACCCTCAAACTTAAAATAGATGCCGTCACGCTCGCTGTTATCCGAACCGGCAGGTTTTACGTCGTGCAAAACGCCGTCGCTCAAATACCCCAATCTCATCGTACTCGGACTACTCGCATTAATTTTGCCGCCGTCTTTCAAACAAATAATAGTTTCGGGCGGAACGTTGAAGCCGAAACGAATTGGCTCGTACTCGGAAAATTTCCCCGACATAATTATAATCGGATAGTCGCCGAGTCGAAGCGAGTCGAACTTATAATCTTTCAGTTTATTTCCGACCGCGCTTGCGTCGAGGATGGATATCATGCCTCGCAATTCGATATGTCTTCCGTCTTTTGCATCGCAATATACGACTTTGTCGACAAGTTGCTCTTTACCCTTATTCAAATCAATGCGTTTTACCTTTGTAAGATCGATTTTGCGCATATCGAGCACGCGAATTACGGTTTCATGCTGCTTGCCAGAACGCTTAACGACAATATCTTCAAACTTCGTAAGTGCGCCGATGTTATACTTTGTGACTTCTATATTGCCGCGTTTGTCGGGTGTGGGAATACAAATAGCCTCAAAAGCTTTTCTCTGTTCGCCACTGAGATTTGACCCGAACGCATCGAGAATAACAAACGCCTTTTTACCGTCGATTTTTTCTTTTATTAGCATGTCGGACAAATCGTTTACAAAATTTTGATATTTAGCGTCCGTCCCTGCGTTTCCGACAAAAATATTAGTTGCGTATATGTCGTTGTCGTAGTTGTCGTTTGTCAACACGCGCGCGACAAAAGAAACAAAGCTGCGCTTAAAATCGGAACAAAGCGACAATCCGAATTCGTCTTTTGCAAGTGCGAAATCATCGTCGTTTGCAAGTTTTGAAAAACTCTTTATCTCCGCCGCAATTCTTGTACTGCCGCAATAAACATCCCTGTCCTCGTCAAGGCAAATTTCGTCGAGGGACGTTAAATTTTGGGTTTGAGCAACAGCCGAATACAACCAATACTTCGCAACTTGCGGCGCTGTTTTGCACGCTTTGTTAAACGCTTTGTATGCCTCAACCCAGTTTTCGATTTTGAGTTGAGTTACGCCGCGATTAAAATAGTCGCTTGCTTCGTCTTTTTCGTTTCCGTAAATGATTTTTGTAATGTTTTGAGTGACATTGTGTACGGCGGTGTATTTGTTGATTGCTTTTTCCGTAATGAACGGCGTACCGCAAAATTTGCAAATACCTGCCTCGTGCGTATTGTCAACCTCGATTTGCGCACCGCATTGCGTGCATATTGCAGGAACAAGTGCCATATGTGTACCTCGTTATATAATTAGAACTTTAAATTCTAACAGTAATCGCATCGTTTTAAGCGCGATATTTGAACGTTAAGCAAAGTTATTTGCCCAATACCGCACTATTTGAGTGCGATATTTGAACGTCGGACAAAATCATTCGTCAATATCACATCGTTTGAGTGCGATATTGAGATGCAGAGCAAGGAAGATACTTTCGCACGGCAACCCTAATTTACAATGCGTAAACGAGTTGACGGGCGATGTATATTGCCGCAGTTATTTGCCAAATACCACATCGTTTAAGCGTGATATTTGAACGTTAGGCAAAGTTATTCCCCGAATACCACACCGTTTGAGTGCGATATTTGGATGAAGAACAAGGAAGATGCGTTTTTTGAACAACGAGCGTACTTAGGCGTACGTGACTTGTGAAAAAATCGTATCTGACGCAGTTGTTCGCCAAATAGCGCACTCAAATGCGAGTTTTGCCCATAAAGAAAACGGCAAGAGCATTATACCCCGCACATCCCGATACCAAACGATTGATGTAACCGTACTTGACGGGAATACCGCCGGAAAGTTGTTCGATTTGCGCACCGAACGCATAGGCTTCTTCGGGGCAATTCGTGTGTCCGATGAGGATAAAATCATTGTCATCCTTGACGTAATTAGTTTTGAAAAACTTGACCATTTCGGAAATAGACTTCTTTCTGCCGATAGACTTTGTGACGATGCCGATTTTACCTTGAGTTGTGAGTTCGAGCACGGGATTGATGTGAACAATCATTCCGAAAAGTGCGGCGAGAGTGGAAATACGTCCGCTGTTGCGAAGA
>CAVFCJ010000050.1:0-9961 GCA_963620965.1 bacterium | reverse complement strand
TTGTTAGGAATTTTGTAAAAAAATCAAAAAAAATAAAAAAAATTTACAAAAACCCCTTGACGAACTATTTTTTCGGTGCTAATATGTCAATGTAATCAAGAGACAAACGGATTACAAATTAAACAGCTCATAATTTTCCCCCTTATCATAGCGAGCGGCTTTGGGTGTTCACCCGAGGTCGTTTGCGCTTTTATGGCATAAGTGAGCGACTGACTTTGTCAACGCCCTGATTTTGCCAACTCATTTACGATTAGTAAATTAGGGTGGCCATTTGGATGCCTCTTTCGCGTTATGCATCTGTTTGGCGCTATAAAAGTGTTTAGTAAAAAAGCGTACGAAAAGTACGCTGGGTGTTTTTATTTTTTTATACGCTAAACATTATCAAATATTTGTTTTATGCCGGTGAAGATGGCGTGGGGTGAGGATGAAAAACATTCGTAAGCTATGCGAATGTAGGGTTCTGTGCCGCTGGGACGGACTATCAATCTTCCCGATTTTGAATACATTGTGTTTGTTTCGGTTATCTTTTCTTGAAACTCGTCGCTTGCGAGTGTTTCTTTCGGGGTGTCGGTTTTGATGTTGAGTTCGAGCATAGGATAGGGCGTAAACTTCGGCAGGCTTCCGACGGTGCGTTTCACTTCGAGCAGTGTGAGAGCGGTGACGAGTCCGTCGCCCGTGTTGGCTTTATCGAGCATAATTATATGTCCGCTCTTTTCGCCGCCCAAAAGGCAACCGTTTGCGTTGAGTGCGTCGAGTATGTTTTTGTCGCCGACGTCCGTGCGAATCAGCGCGATGTTTTGATATGCAAGTTCGCGTTGAAGTTTGGTGTTTGACAAAATCGTGCCGACGATAAAGCGTTTTTTGAGTTTTCCTTGCAGGCGGTAGAGGGTGGACAAAGCGAGAAGCATTGCGTCGCCGTCGTAAACTTTGCCGTCGACGACCGCAATAACCCTGTCGCCGTCTCCGTCGAAAGCAAAACCTATTTCGCCCTTTTCAACTCTTTGCGCGAATTTCGCAATATGGGTAGAGCCACAATCGACGTTGACTATTTCGCCGTCGCGGACATTATGTTCTGCGCAAACGACTGCGCCGAGCGACAAGAATATAGCAGGGGCGAGCGTTGCAAAGCAACCGTATGCGCAATCGAGACGCACTTTTACGCCATCGAAGCGAGGAAACATAGATTTGACGTGCTTTGCATACAAAAATTCCGCACCGTCAACTATTCTTATTCTGTGGTTTTGTTGCGAAAGAGTAATATGCAGTTCGCTTAACTGCTCGTCTTCGGTCAATGCGTCGGCGCATACGTCCACGAGCGACACGGGCGGAGTGGGATTGTCCCTTATTTGACAAAGTTTGTCGTCGAGCGCAAGCTCTTCCTCTTTTGACAGTTTCCGTCCGTTCTTCCCGAACACTTTAAGTCCGTTAAATTCGGGAGCGTTGTGCGAGGCGGTTATCATAACCGCATAATCTGCTTTTTGAGTTTGAGCGGTGTAGGCAAGCGCGGGGGTTGGCAAAACGCCCGCAAGCCAAATTTGCGCCGTGCCTTCGAGCAAGCCTTTGCACAACTGTTTTTCTATGTCCTTAGAGTGAGTTCTCACGTCCCGCGCGACGATGATTTTCGCGCCCGATTGCGAAAGCGCCTTTCCCAAAAGGAAAGGGATTTGATTGCTTAAAAGATAATCGGCCCTTTGTCATATGCCGTCCGTACCAAAGTATTGCATAGTATTCAGTATATGAAAACGCTTTCGCTATGGATAAGAATAAAAGGTAAAAAAAGCGATTTTTTTGGCAAAAAACCGCAATAAAAAATCTATTGAAATTCAGAAAATCACGCCAAAGATTTTATTATATCGTCGGCGGCGATTGCACCGTCCGCGCAGGCGGTGACGACTTGCCGAAGCGACTTTTCTCTTACGTCGCCTGCGGCGTACACGCCGTCTATATTCGTGCGCATAACGTCGTTTGTGACAATATATCCCGAAGGCGTTTTTTCAACGATTTCGAAGAGTTGCGAGTTGGGAATCTCGCCGATTGCAACAAACACACCATCAACCGAAAGCGATGTTAAAGTGCCGTTTTTGACATTTTTAAGTGTCACTTGTGCGATTTTATCTCCGCCCGACAAATTTTCGACAACGCTATTCCAAATTATGGAAACGCTGCTTTTTTCAAGTTTGTCGCAAAGGATTTTGTCTGCGCGAAGCGCGTCGCGCCTATGCACGAGATACACCTTTTTTGCAAGTTTTTCAAGGTAGAGCGCGTCTTCTGTCGCCGTGTTTCCGCCGCCTATCACTGCAACCGTTTTGCCCTTGAAAAACGCGCCGTCGCAAGTTGCGCAATAACTCACGCCTTTGCCGACAAATTCGTTTTCGTTTTCAACGCCGAGTTTTCTCGCGCTAGCGCCGCTTGCAATAATCAATGTTTTGCCCTCGATTTCCGTGCCGCTTGACAGCACGACTTTTTTGACTTCGCCGTCGAGTTTTATTTGCGAAATCGTATCGAAAACGAAGTCTGCGCCGAAAGCCACGCATTGATTCATCATCGCATAACAAAGGTCGAATCCGCTCGTCGAGGGAATACCGGGGTAGTTTTGAATGTCTGCGGCGGTCTGTGCCTGCCCGCCTACGCTCTGCTTTTCGATGATAACGGTTTTAAGTCCGCCCCGACGGGCGTATATTCCTGCCGAGAGTCCTGCCGGACCTGCGCCGATTATGATTGTGTCGTACATAGTTTCACCTCGAAAAGTATTATATAATGCTTGCCGTAAACAGTCAATCGCGGGTTTCTCGGATTGGCAAAAAATGCACTTTTGACCTTGCGCGCGCACAAACGCGCAAAATTTACTTTACAAATAACTTTTTGACTTATATAATTATTAAACATAATGAGGTAACTTATGCAAAACATCGACATTTCCGAAATTCTGAAAAACGGCGCAGCGTATCAAAGCAAGCACGTTACGGTGGCAGGCTGGGTTCGCACTGCGCGCGACAGCAAAACTATGGCGTTTTTGGCCCTCAACGACGGCACGTCGCTCAAACACTTGCAAATCGTCATAGACAAAACAAAATTTGACCAAGAAACACTTTCTACGGTTATGAAAAACGGTGCGTCCGTCGTATGCGACGGCGAAGTGGTTGCCGCTATGAAGGAAGGTGAATTTGAAATCAACGCAGAGAGCGTGGAACTTTTGGGCGATTGCCCCGCGGATTATCCCCTTCAAAAGAAGTATCACACGATGGAGTTTTTGCGTACCATTCCGCATTTGCGTCCGAGAACCAACACCATGAACGCAATGCTTCGCGTGCGCTCCAAACTCAGTTTCGCAATTCATCGCTTCTTCCAAGAAAACGGCTACACCTACGTTCACACCCCGATTATCACGGGCAGCGACTGCGAGGGCGCGGGCGAGATTTTCAGAGTGACCACTCAAAACTACAACGACGCAAAACTCGCAAAGGACGAGGCGGAATACATCGCAAACGACTTTTTCAAGAGAAAAGCGGGACTCACCGTCAGCGGCCAACTCGAAGGCGAAGTCGCGGCAATGGCTATGGGCAAGATTTACACGTTCGGACCTACGTTCAGAGCGGAAAACAGCAACACGCCCCGTCACGCGGCGGAGTTCTGGCAAGTCGAACCCGAAGTTGCGTTTGCAAAACTTCCCGACATCATCGAGATTGCTACAAAGATGATAAAATACATCATCAAAGCGGTGCTTGACGAATGCCCCGACGAAATCGCGTTCTTTGAAAAGGCGTTTGAACCCGGTCTTAAAGACAAACTTCAACACGTTGTGGACAGCGATTTTGTGGTGCTCGACTACTCTAAGGCAATCGATATTCTCAAAGAAAGCAAAGTCGAATTTGCGTATCCCGTCGAGTGGGGACTCGACCTTCAAAGCGAACACGAGAGATACATCACCGAAAAGGTGTTCAACAAACCCGTTTTTGTCATCAACTATCCCAAGAAGATAAAATCCTTCTATATGAAGCAAAACGACGACGGACTTACCGTTGCGGCAACCGACCTTTTGGTGCCGGGTGTTGGCGAAATCATCGGTTGCAGCGAAAGAGAAGCCGATTACGACAAACTCAAACAAGCGATGGTCGAAAGAGGTATGAACCTTGACGACTACACCGGCTATATGGATTTGAGAAAGTACGGCACTGTGCCTCACAGCGGGTTCGGACTCGGACTCGAACGCATCCTTATGTACGTTACGGGCATAGGCAACATTCGCGACGTGCAACTCTATTCGAGAACGGCAGGCGACCTAATGGCATGACGCAAAAATCGTCGCTGAGGCAACAGCAACACGCAAGTGTGCGTATCGCCGAGAGCCTTGCTCGATTTATTGCGCTACTACCACGCAGAGAATCTTTGCTATCAAAACAAGACGGACAATAAATCAAACCGCAGATTCGCAAGATTATCTGCTTGGTGAGTGCGTGCTTTGCACGCAAGCGGAATATTTGAATCTTCCATACGTCATTCCGAGCGATAGCGTGGGAATCAAACGTAGTGAAATGCGGCGTTGCTGTAGTTAAGGAATATTTGAATAATCCATAACCCAAACAAAGTTTGGAGATAATCGATATAAAAAAGAAAAATGTATAACCTTGTGATCCCGAGCGACTATAAGCCGAAAATGACCATTCGCGAAACAGAAAAGGCAATCAAATTCGTGAAAGATTCCTTTCAACGCAATCTGATAAAAAACTTCGGTTTTGAAAGAGTGTCCGCGCCGCTTTTCGTAAAGAGCGGAACGGGCGTAAACGACGACCTCAACGGCGTAGAACGCGCCGTGCGCTTTGATGTGAAAGAGCAAGACGGCGTAGAGGCGGAAATCGTACACTCGCTGGCAAAATGGAAGCGTATCGCACTCAAGCGTTACGGATTCAGAAGCGGCGAGGGCATTTACACGGATATGAACGCAATCCGTCGCGACGACAAGTGCGACAACCAACACTCGATATACGTCGATCAGTGGGATTGGGAAATGGTGATAAGCAAGGAACAGCGCAATCCCGACTTCCTCAAAATGATAGTGCAGAGGATCGTGGGTGCGATTTGCGACACTCTCGACGAAACGAAACGTGCGTATCCGTGCATAGATTTGAATCTAAGACGGGAAGTGACGTTCGTCACGACGCAAGAGGCTCTCGACAGATATCCCGACCTCGATTCGCACACAAGGGAACGCGCACTTGCAAAAGAGTACGGAACGATATTCTTGATGCAAATCGGCGGTGTGCTTTCAAACGGAAAGCCTCACGACGGCCGTGCACCCGACTACGATGACTGGGATTTGAACGGCGACATAATCTTTTACGACAACGTGCTTGATGACAGCGTGGAAATATCCTCGATGGGTATACGCGTGGACTCGGAGAGTATGGTGAAGCAACTCAAAATCGCAGGTTGCGAGCAAAGACTTCAAAATCAATTCCACAAAGACGTGATAGAAGGGAATCTTCCTCTCACGGTCGGCGGCGGAATAGGGCAGTCGAGGCTGTGTATGCTGTTGCTGCAAAAGGCGCACATAGGCGAGGTGCAATCCGGACTTTGGCCCGACGATATGCATGAAAAATGCGAAAAAGCAGGCATAAACCTGTTGTAATAAACAAAAAAATCTTTATTCTAAAAGGTGTATATGGAACTCAGAACACATAATTGTGGCGAATTGCGTCAATCAGACGAAGGCAAACATGTCAAACTTTGCGGATGGCTCTCAAGCGTTCGCGATCTTGGCGCAGTTATCTTTTTCGTTTTGCGCGACTTCTACGGCTATACGCAAGCGGTGGTGAGCGACGAGGCGAAAAAGGAACAAATCCGCGCAATTCCGCGCGAAAGCACGATAAGCGTCGAGGGCAAAGTCGTCCTTCGCAGCGCGCCCAACAAGGATATGCCCACCGGTATGATCGAAATCGAACCCGATACGATCGAGGTGCTCGGAAGATGCTACGAGCAACTTCCTTTCGAGATTGCAACCAGCACGCAATCCAGAGAAGACGTCCGCCTCAAATATCGTTTCCTCGATTTGAGAAATCCCGACGTCAAAGCGAAGATCGTTTTCCGCTCGAAAGTAGTCAGTTGGCTTCGCAACAAAATGACATCTCTCGGATTCTTAGAAATCGCAACGCCGATTCTCACGTCGTCCTCGCCCGAAGGCGCGCGCGACTACATCGTGCCGTCGAGATTATATCCCGGTCACTTCTATGCGCTTCCGCAAGCACCGCAACAATACAAGCAGTTGCTTATGGCTTCCGGCTTTGATAAATACTTCCAAATCGCGCCCTGTTTCAGAGACGAGGACGCTCGCGCGGACAGAAGCCCCGGCGAGTTCTACCAACTCGACACCGAGATGTGCTTTGCAACTCAAGAGGACGTATTCGCGGTTATGGAAGAAGTTTTGAGCGGTGTGTTCAAAGAGTTTTCGCCTGAGGGATACAAAGTCGACCAAGGTCCCTTCCGTCGCATAACCTACCGCGATGCTATGAGAGATTACGGCTCGGACAAACCCGACCTTCGCAATCCGCTCATCATCAAGGACGTCACCGACATTCTTTGTGAAAAAGCACCTTTCTTCGAAAAAGGTAAAACGATTAAAGCAATCGCCGTACACGATTTCAAGGAAACGAGAAAGTGGATTGACGCTCTTGTGGAAAAATCCAAACAAAACGGCGCAAGCAATATGTACTGGTTCAAACTCGACGAGAAGGGCGAACTCGCAGGCGGTATCGCAAAATTCGTGGGCGAGAGCAAAGACGCGCTCGTTGAACGTTTGGGGCTTACGGCAGGCTCGTTCGTCGCAATCCTCGCAGAGGAAAAGGGCGTAGAAAAACAAGCGGGTTACGTCCGCACCGAACTCGGCAACGGACTCGACCTCATCGAGAAAAACGCGTTCCGCTTCTGCTGGATAGTGGACTTCCCGATGTACGAATACGACGATGACGGCGTTCTCGGTTTCTGCCACAATCCGTTCTCTATGCCGCAAGGCGGCCTCGAGGCACTCAACACCAAAGACCCGCTCGACATCGTGGCGTATCAGTACGACAGCGTCGTCAACGGTGTGGAATTGAGTTCGGGTGCGGTCAGAAATCACGAACCCGCAATCATGGAAAGAGCGTTTGAAATCGTCGGCTACGGCAAAGACGTCATCGAGGAAAAATTTTCCGCACTTTACAATGCGTTCAAGTTCGGTGCACCGCCGCACGCAGGCATCGCACCCGGCGTCGACCGTATCGTTATGCTTCTTGCAAACGAGCCGAGTATAAGAGAAATCATCACCTTCCCGATGGACAGAAACGCGCGTGACATCCTTATGGGCGCACCCGGAACGGTCACCGAGAGGCAACTCAGAGAAGTGCATATCAAAATCGATTTGCCGAAAGAAGAAAAAAAATAAGACATCAAAAGGGACTCGTATCCCCAGGAGAAATATAATGAAAAAGAAACTTTTTAGCGTATTTGCGGCAGTTTTGGTGCTTGTGCTTTGCATAGCGGCACTCGATGCTTGCAATCCGTACAAAGCGGGCTCCATCGGCGGCGGCGATTCTTCCGCTTCGGTCGAATCAAACGGCGGTTACGTCGTAAAACAAGGCAACTTCATCTACTTTATCAACGGCTACGTCGGCGAAAGTGCGGACAACGCATGGGGCGCGGCTACCAAACAAGGTATCGTACGTGCCGAAATCAAGGACGGCAAGGTTGATCCCGAATCGGCAAAACTCGTCGTTCCCAAGAGCGTGTACAATTCCTCCACCGCAGGCGGTATCGCAATTCACGGCGACTGGATTTATTATACGTCTGTCAACACCGACAAGGACAAGAGCGGCACGGCTTCAACCACCAACACTGACTTTATGCGCACAAAAACCGACGGTTCGGTGACACAACTCATCGGCACCATCGCGTCGCGCTCGTCCAAATATATATTCACAAAGACTCGCGTGCTTTATTACCTCAACAACACCATAAGCTATATCGACTTTTCGGGTATGAACGACAAGGCGACAAACAAGGGTAAGGGCGCAGTCAAAGGCACTCTCGTCGAAAACGTCGAAAACGTCGTCTGGTCCTATGATTCCGACACGATTTTCTACGTCCAAAGCGCACCGAGCGAGGATAGTTACAAAAACTACAACAACCTCTGCTCCATCAACGCCGACGGAAGCAACCAAAAGACCCTCGCAACGCAAACTACGTTTACGGACGATCCTCTCAACAACCAACTTGACGTGTTCAAATTCAGCCTCGTCAATATGTATACCGAATCGGACGGCGATTGCTCTTTGTACTACACCAAATCTCACACTCTCAACAGTTCGAGCGTGTCCGACGGTTTGTTTGTCGCAAAGGCAAGCAACGTCAAGGATAGCGAAAAGAAACTCAACACCATCGCCTCCACAACTCTCGTTCCGCTCGGATACGAGGAAGGTGCGCTTGCTTACAACAGCCAAAGCGTTTACTGCTGGTACAACGGCACCAACGCAGAAAACCCCGTGCAAGTGACAAGCACATCCCAAACCATTTGGAAAGTAGATCAAGCAAACGGCGTTGTGTATTACACTGCGACCTCGTCTGCGACCAGCATTTCCAAGATTTCCTACAAGCAAGAAAACTCAACTGCAACCGTCGTTATGTCCGAAGGCATCAAAACCGACTGGCTTGTCCTCGATTTCATCGATGATGACTTCTACTTCTTTGCAAGCGACGACGAAAACTATTTGCACACAATCAACCTTACGACTTTCGATAAGGACGCAGAGGACGCCGAAAGCACTTACATCGGTTGCCCGACCGACAGACTCGACGAGAAAAACGCTTAATTCTGCGAATTAAGCGTCCTCAAACAACAAATCAATGACCAAAACCATTTTTATTACGGGTGGAAGTCGGGGAATAGGCGAAGCGGTCGTACGCTTGGCGGCGGGAAATTACAACGTCGCTTTCACCTACAATTCCTCAAAAGAGAAAGCGCTTTCTTTGCAGAATGCGCTTAATTCTCGTTTTGGCGGTGTGCTTGCAATCGAGTGCGACGTCACAAATCCCGACAGCGTTGCAAACGCCGTCGAAACCGCAAAAAAACGTTTTGGGAAAATCGATATTCTCGTCAACAACGCAGGTATCGCAAAGAGCGAACTTTTGATCGATACGTCGCTTGACGATTTCAAGCGCATTTTCGACGTCAACGTCAACGGCACGTTCAACGTCACAAAAGCCGTTCTTCCCGATATGCTTTCGCGCAGTCAAGGCTCGATTGTCAACCTATCGTCCGTCTGGGGCGAAAAGGGCGCAAGCATGGAAGTTTCCTACTCTGCCTCGAAAGCCGCCATCATCGGCTTCACCAAAGCCCTCGCCAAAGAGGTTGCCCCAATGGGCGTTCTCGTCAACGCAGTCGCACCCGGAGCAGTTGACACCGATATGATGTCCGTCTACACCTCACTCGAAAAAGAGGAGCTTTGTCGCGACAGCATACCGCTCGGCAGACTTGCCACCCCCTCAGAAATTGCCAAAGCAATACTTTATTTGGCGGAGAGCGGGTATTGTGTTGGTTCTGTCCTCTCCATCACCGCCGGTCTTTGAAGCGCACTATTGAGCGAATAACTTTGGACGCGATTGACGCAAGGCGTAACAATCGCTATTCCGTCACTTCGTTCCTTACAACGCCCTTTTGTTCACCCGTCACGTACGAACTGTACGCTGGGCGGGTTCGCAAAAGGGCGTTTCCTTGTTCTTCATCTCAATATCGAGCTTCAAAGCATATTGATTTATTGCGGTTTTGCACAAGAGGATGTTTGTGCATTCTTCATCCAAATTCGCGGTTTTAATATGCGATTATTTTTAATATCACGCTTTAAAATATTCGTGTGTGGGCAAAGCCCACCCACAATTATTAATTATTCATTATTAATTATTAATTCAAAAATTCACTTATTTATCAAATAAAATC
>CAVFCJ010000049.1:0-10242 GCA_963620965.1 bacterium | reverse complement strand
ACAATCTCGTCAAACTTGAATTATCAAACTAAAAGATATTCAAAACGCCGTCAGATGACGGCGTTTTGGCTGTTTATCGAATATATTTAATAGCAGTTTTTGATTGTGATATTCAAAAATGCATCCATATCGAACAAAGTCCACGGTGCAACTTCGGGAGGATAAACTCTAAATACCATTTCTTTGCCGCTTACAGGGTGCGCAAAGCGAAGTTCGGTCGCCCAAAGACAAAGCGAAAATCCCGTTTTAGAGCCGTTGCCGTATCTCTTGTCGCCGACAATCGGGTTGCCCATGTTTGCAAGTTGAACTCTTATTTGATGTCCGCGACCGGTTACGAGGTTGACCATAAGCAAACTGACGTCCGTTTTTTTGCTCAAAACCTTATAGTCAAGTTCGGCATATTTTGCGCCTTCCGAGAGTGCTGGCACAACTTTGACCGTGTTTGTATCGGGGAATTTTTTGAGATAGCAAGTGAGTTTGTCCGCACTGTATCTCGGCGCACCTTCGACGACTGCCAAATATCTCTTTTCCACACCGCCGTCACGAATTGCTTCGCAAAGTCTGGAAGCGGCTTTAGATGTTTTGGCAAACACCATAACGCCGCCTGTTGGTCTGTCGAGTCTGTGAACGAGTCCGAGATATGCGTCGCCGGGTTTGTTGTACTTTTCTACGAGATACTGCTTGAGCATAGTGAGCATATCAGCGTCGCCGCTCTCGTCCGCCTGCACGGGAACGTCGTAAGGCTTGACGACAACCAAAATGTGATTGTCCTCGTATACGATTTTGAGGTCTTGATAAGTCATAATTGAGTCCTATATGTCGTTTTTTCGATTGTATTTCGTTGTTGCGATTTCGGCGGATATTTCGTAAACATATCGTCGAAAATCGAGCACCTATATCGTTATTATTTATTTTGCGAACGTCGCAAACGCCGTGCAGCCTTGCGGCAAAACAAGTCCTTCTTCGGTTGCAAGTCCGATTTCGTCGGCATCGATTTGTGCATTACTCGGCAATGTAAGTTTCAAGATGTTTGCCATAACCGTCGGTTGCAATCCCGTCGTATAGGAATTGAGGCAAACGAATAGCGGATCATCCGAGAGCAAACTCGCAACGAGTTCGCAAAGTTCGGATATACCATCCTCTATCTTCCACTTCTCGCCGTTGGGACCTCTGCCGAAACTCGGAGGGTCGAGAATGATTGCGTCGTACTTTCTGCCTCTGCGGATTTCTCTTTGGCAAAATTTGAAGCAATCGTCAATAATATATCTCATTCCCGAATTGTCGAGACCGCTCAAACGCACGTTTTCGCCCGCGCGCTCGACCATTGCTTTGGCGCTGTCGACGTGGCATACCTTTGCGCCCGCTTTGAGGCAAGCGACGGAAGCCGCGCCCGTATATCCGAAAAGGTTAAGCACCGATATTTCGCGACCAGATTCAGAAATAAGTTTCATCATCCTGTCCCAGTTGACCGCTTGTTCGGGGAAAAGCCCCGTATGCTTAAACCCCATAAGTTTAAGCGAAAAGGTCAAATCACGCCACGAAAGCGTAAACTCGGACGGAACGTTGCGTTTGAATTTCCACATACCACCGCCCGTGCGAGAGCGTTCGTACACGGCGTCCACGTCCTTGTAACTCGCAAGCGGCGTTTTTGCGTGCCATATTACTTGCGGGTCGGGACGCAAAAGTGTGATATCCCCCCACTTTTCGAGTTTTTCGCCGTCGCCCGTGGCGATAACCTTGTATTCTTTCCAGTCGGGTGCAATTCTCATCAGATTTTCTTCACCGAAATTGTAACGTTGTCGCCGTTGATGTCGCAGTCTTTTGCAAAACCGTCGATTGTCGTCGTAATTCCGTCCGCAAGCACGTCGGAAAGGAAGTCCGCTTTCTCGAACACTTTGAGAGCAACGCCTTCCGCCTTGTAGCCTACGACGATATGGTCGGTCACTTCAAAGCCCGCTTCCTTTCTTATCGTCTGAATCTTGGACACGATTTCACGCTCCGCACCCTCAAAAATGAGTTCATCGGTGAGTTGCGTATCCAAAACTACGGTTGTTTCGCCGTCGCTTTCGCTCGAATAGCCTTCCTTGTTCTTCATACTGATAAGCAAATCGTCCTTTGAAAGTTCGACTTCTCTGCCGTCGACGTCCGCTTTAAACAGACCGTGCGACTTGATTGCCGACACGATTTCGTTTGCGCGAGCCTGCAACACTTCTCTGATTTTGCCGAGCAGACTGCCGTATTTAGGACCGAGCGTGCGAAGTTGCGGTTTCAAATCATAACTTACGAACACGTTGCTGTCGCCCGAAACTTCGACTGATTTGACGTTGAGTTCGTTCTCGACGAGTTCTTTGAGGTCGTTTGAGAGTTCGTATCTGCCGTTGTAAAAGAGTTTCGAAAGCGGTTGTCTGTTTTTGAGGTTAGAGGCGTTTCTTGCCGCTCTGCCGAGCACGACGAGTTTGAGAACGTCGCCCATACCGTTTTCGAGTTCCTTGTCGATATACTTTTCGTCCGCAACGGGGAAAGAGCAAAGGTGCACGCTTTCGGGTGCGTCCGCATAGAAGTTGCAAACGAGGTTGCGATACATACTTTCCGCCATAAACGGCGTGTACGGCGCAAGGATTTTCGAGAGCGTAGAAAGCACGGTATACAGAGTCGTATACGCCGCTTCCTTGCTCTTTGACATCTCGCTGCCCCAGAAACGCTCGCGCGAACGGCGGACGTACCAGTTGGAAAGGTTGTCCACAAATTCCGCAATAGCGCGCGATGTTTCGGTGATTTTGTACTGATCCAATCCCTCGTCAACCGTCTTAATGAGCGAATTAAGGCAGGAAAGAATCCATCTGTCCATAATCGTGAGTTTTTGGTCTTCGAGTTTATGCTCTGCAGGATTAAATTTGTCGATTTCGGCATACAGAACGAAGAATGCATAGGTGTTCCAAAGCGTACCCATAAACTTGCGCTGGGATTCGCTAACAGCGTCGGCGTGGAATCTCGACGGAAGCCACGGCGCACTCGTGGTGTAGAAATACCATCTCGTAGCGTCTGCGCCCTGCTTGTCGAGCACTGTCCACGGATCAACGACGTTGCCCTTGTGTTTGGACATCTTTATACCGTCTTTGTCGTTGACGTGACCGAGTACGATACAGTTTTTGAACGGAGCGCGACCGAAAAGCACGGTGCTGACCGCAAGAAGCGTGTAGAACCAACCTCTCGTTTGGTCGACCGCTTCGGATATAAAGTCCGCAGGAAAAACTTTCTCGAATATTTCCTTGTTTTCAAACGGATAGTGCCACTGCGCAAAGGGCATAGAACCCGAATCGAACCAGCAGTCCAACACTTCGGGCGTGCGCACCATCTCGCCGCCGCACTCGCAATCCCACTTCACTTCGTCGATGTACGGACGGTGCAATTCCACGTCGTGATCGAGGTGTGCTTTTTCGCGCAATTCCTCGCGAGTGCCGATGACATGCACCTTTCCGCACTTATTACAAACCCAGATGGGAAGCGGTGTGCCCCAATATCTTTCACGAGAAATACCCCAGTCAATAACGTTTTCGAGGAAGTTGCCCATTCTGCCGTTTTTGATTGTTTCGGGCATCCAGTTCACCGAGTCGTTGGAAGCGAGCAACTGCTCTTTGACTGCCGTCATCTTTACGAACCAACTCGAACGAGCATAATAAAGAAGCGGAGTGTCGCAACGCCAGCAGAACGGATAACTGTGCGTGAATCTCAAGGTTTTGAAAAGTTTGTTTTCGCCTTTGAGTTTTTCGATGATATATTTGTCCGCGTCCTTGCAGAACATACCTTTGAAATCGTATACGGCATCTCTGAATCTGCCTCTGTCGTCAACCATTTGTACGAAAGGAAGATTGTATTTTTTTCCGACCTTGCTGTCGTCTTCGCCGAATGCCGGCGCGATGTGAACGATGCCCGTGCCGTCGGTAAGCGTGACGTACGAGTCGTTAGTGACATAATACGCCTTCTCTTTTGCGCCCGTATCGTAATCGAAAAACGATTCGTATTCGACATATTCGTAATCCGAGCCTTTCTTGGTGTCCACTTTGACGTATTCGGTTTCGTCCTTGAAAATCGACGGAACGAGTGCGTCCGCAAGAATAAGGAATTCGTCTCCGACTTTAATCTTAGTATAGTCCTCTTTTGCGTTCATACAAAGAGCGACGTTTGACGGAAGCGTCCAAGGAGTTGTCGTCCAAGCGAGGAAATAGGCGTTTTGTTCGCCTTTGACCTTGAATTTGACAAATACGGAAGTTTCCTCGACATCCTTGTAGCCTTGCGCTACTTCGTGAGAGGAAAGAGTCGTTCCGCAACGCGGACAATACGGCACGATTTTGTAACCTTTGTAGATAAGCCCCTTGTCGGCCATTTGCTTGATTGCCCACCACACCGACTCGATGTAGTTGTTGTCGTAGGTGACGTAGGGATTTTTCATATCCGCCCAATATCCAATGCGGTCGGACATCTTTTGCCACTCATCCGTATACTTCCACACGGATTCCTTGCATTTCTTTATAAATGGCTCGATGCCGTATTTTTCAATCTCTTGCTTGCCGTCGATGCCGAGTTGCTTTTCAACTTCAAGTTCGACGGGCAGACCGTGAGTGTCCCAGCCGGCTTTGCGCAAGACGTGATATCCCTTCATCGTTTTGTAACGAGGGATGATGTCCTTCATGACGCGAGTGAGAATGTGACCGATGTGCGGCTTGCCGTTTGCGGTCGGAGGACCGTCGTAAAAACTAAATTCGGGATTGCCCTCGTTCTTTTTGACGCTCTTTTCAAAAATGTTCTCTTGTTTCCAGAAATCGAGAACTTCTTTTTCGCGGTCAACGAAATTGAGATTTGTTTCAACTGTTTTGTACATATTTGCCTCAAGTATTCCATTAATAGATTTTTAAGTATAGTACAACCAAATGCAAAACGCAACCGTTTTGCTCCAAAGTGGCCAAAACGATTGACAAATTCTTTTTGAATGGTACAATCAAAGTCGAATTGTATGCGGGCGTAGTTTAATGGCAAAACGAAAGCTTCCCAAGCTTTAGTCGTGAGTTCGATTCTCATCGCCCGCTCCAGTTTCGGCACGTTTATCGTGCCTTTTCTTTTTTAACGAAAATTTATCGCAATCTCGCCGACAACACAATCGCACGTTTTGTGTTTTACGGACTAAAAACTTGTTCAAAAACGTCAAATTCTATCGATTTTTGCAATATTTTCCCTGTTAAAAACCATTTTTATATAGCTTCGCAGTACGATACGTGTTTAGAATTTTTGATACACGATTCGTATACCAAGCAAATATAAGCGGATTTTTCATTAAAAACCAATTAATGTTTATACGGTTTAATTAAAAAAATAGACATTAAACACAATGTGCGATATAATCAAAAAAAATCAATCAATAAGAGGTAAACAATGAACGTTTTTGAAACGTCGCATTTGACAAAATCGTATGGCAAAAACAAAGTCGTTCTCAACGATGTGACCCTCACCGTCAGAGAAGGCGACATTTATGGTCTTGTCGGAAGAAACGGCGCAGGCAAAACAACGCTTATCAGGATCCTTTTGGGGCTTGCAAATCCCACGAGCGGCGAAATCAAAATCAACGGCGCATCGAGCGAGGACGCTCTCGCATACGAACGCAGAAAAATCGGCTCAATCATTGACTCCCCTGCTTTGTCCACACACCTAACGGCACTTGAAAATATGAAATCGACGGGCTATACGCTCGGAGTGAACGGCGAGGAACAACTCAAAAATATTCTTCACAAAGTCGGACTGGATCCCAACAACCCAACAAAAGTCAAAAATTATTCGCTCGGCATGAAACAACGCCTCGCAATCGCAGTCGCTATGATCGGCGATCCGAGCGTTCTTATTCTCGACGAACCCGTAAACGGTCTTGATCCGACCGGAATCTTCGAAGTCAGAGAACTTTTGCAAAGACTCAACAAGGAAGACGGCGTGACAATACTCATATCGTCGCACTTACTTGCCGAACTTCAAAAACTCGCAACTTGCTATGGTGTCATCGAAGGCGGCAAACTCGTCAAGGAAATGCGTCAAAGCGACCTTGAAGAACTTTGCAGACCGTATATCAAAGTCGTTGTGGACGATTTGAAAATCGCGCTCAACGTCGTTGTCGAAAACTACCACGCACACGATTTCGAGATTCTCCCCTACAACACGCTTGCACTGTACGATATTTCAAAGGACATTCCGCAAGTAGCAAAGATGTTCAGCGACGCAAACGTAACCGTTTTGAGCATAAACTCTTGTCAAGGTGATTTGGAATCCACCTTCATTTCGCTTATGGGAGGTATCAAAAATGAACAATAATTCCTTTGCATTGACCTTGACGAGCGATTTTTACAGATTGAAAAAACTAAAAAGCGTTTGGATATCGCTCATCGTTATGTTTACGCTCATCTTCGTCACCTTTGCCGTTTATTGGATAGGCATAAAGGTCATCGAAGGTCAGGCAGGCGACGATCCCGAAATGGACGGCACGATGCAGTTTATGAATTCTTTGATAATTGATTTGTTGTACGGCTCGTCGTCTATTGCCAACGTTGAACTTTTCATTGCAATCGTCGCGTGCATCTTCATAGGCAAAGACTTTTCTTGCGGATATATCGCGCTCACGACAGCACGAGGCACAAAGCGCGTCAACACTTATTTCTCAAAATGGCTCTCGCTTGTCTGCCTTTTTGTGGTCTATGTCTGTTTTGCACTGCTTGTCAGCGGAATTTTCTACGCAATTAGCGGCAGTCCGGGTGAATTTACAAGCGCAAACTTCGGCACGCTTATGCGCAATTTCGCACTGCAAATCCTCGCAGGTGTTGCAAGCGTATCGCTGTTTGTGATGATAAACTTCCTTTGCCGTTCGAGCGGAACGTCAATCGCAACGAGCATTGCAGCGTATCTGCTTCTCGGAATCGTCGTCAGCGTAATCAAAACAGTATTGAGCGTCAGCGACACGAGCGGAACGAAATTCGACTGGACGATATTCCTTCCCTTGCAACAAATGGACATTGCCGCAAACGCGGGCAAACTCTCGACTGCTCAAATCGTCGCCGCAACGGTTATGCCGATTGCATACACCGCCATATCGACGCTTGTCGGTTACTTTACCTTTGAAAAACGCGATATTAAGTGACGACGAGCGCATGCCGAGTGTATTAAATGTGCAACGCAATCCCACGGAACAAAAGACAGCGGCCAACTCGAAATAAATTGTTTAAAAGCCACATAAAAAGTACAAAAAATCGTCGTAATACGGCGATTTTTTCAGATCAAAATTGATGCGTTTTTCTTGTTGCAAAATGAAAATACAAATGCTATAATAATCGTACTGTGCTAGACGGGGAGCTTGCGGTGCCCTGTAAACTACAATCCGCAATAGTAGTGTCGAACGCCGCCTGAGGTCTTTGATATGGTTGGCTGCACGGTGCAAGGAGCGTTGATAGCAAGGTCCCGTGCAATGTCATACTGCGAACCGTGTCAGAGCTTGACCGCAGCAGCACTAAACAGGCGTTGGCGTGTGCCACGGGGAAACTTTGGAGGAGCCGCCTACACCGTTTCCGCTTCGGTGTCGATTATCGAAGTCGGTGCACAGTTTTTTGAAAGCAAAGCGCGCAACTTGAAGTTGGGCGCTTTTTAATTAATAATGAATAATTAATAATTATGGGTGGGGCTATGCCCCACACCCGAAAAGAAAACTTGTTCGAAGCCTACTCGTACACGGAATATGCTATTTTGAAGACGGAACACGAGCCGCAAGGCGGCGAGAAAAGCGAGCGTCGAAGCTCGACATTTTGTACCGTCCGACTGTGCCGTTTGGGTGCGTAGCTGGCACACAAAGGACGGTGACATAATAAGTGAAATGTCCCTTTCTATGCGAGCACCGAGTGTTGTCCCCCGCTACGCGGTCGCCGTGGGTTCCCTCAAATTTATGCAGAGGGGGAACGGCGATAGGGAAAACACCTGAGGAAAGGGGAAATTTTAATTTTGTATTATTTTCATAAATATTTCTGCGTAATAACAAGTCAGAGTCTCTCGATTGAGAGACTCTGACACAGTTATTCGCTAAATAGCGACATCATTTTTTGTTTGCTTCTTCTTCGCGCTTCTTCGCATCCGCAATAATCTTATCATTGTTCATTGCAGGCACTTCTTCATAACGCACGATGTGCATCTCGAATCTGCCGCGGCCTTGCGTCATTGAACGAAGATCGGTTGCGTAACGGAACATTTCGGCTTGCGGAACTTCTGCGGTGATGATTTGCTTGCCGTTTGCCATATCGGTGCCGAGAATACGACCGCGGCGTTTGTTCATATCGCCGAGAATGTCGCCCAGATACTCATCGGGAACAGTGACTTTTGCTTCAACGATAGGTTCGAGGAAACAAGGACCTGCCGCCGCGATACCGTCTGCATAAGAGAGTTTTGCAGCGGTGACAAATGCAATTTCCTTGCTGTCGACGGGGTGATATTTGCCGTCGTAAAGCGTAGCTTTGAGGTTGACAAGCGGATAACCTGCCAAAACGCCGTGTTTGATTGCTTCGCGCAAACCTTTTTCGACTGCGGGGATAAATTGACGAGGAACTGCGCCGCCGACGACTGCATCGACAAACTCGAATTGACCGTCTTCCGCACCCGGTTCGTACTTAATGAACACGTCGCCGTATTGACCTGCGCCGCCCGATTGCTTTTTGTGCTTACCTTCCGCTTGCGAAGTCTTACGGATGGTTTCACGATATGCGACTCTGGGTTCTTGCCAAGTGATGTCGATGCCGAGTTTGGCTTTTACGCGCTTGCACATAATGTCGAGTTGGGCCTCGCCAAGACCGCTTATAAGGACGTCGCCTGTTTCGACGTTCTTTTCGACTTTAAACGTTGCGTCTTCTTCTTGCATTTTGATAAGACCTTGAATTGCTTTTTCTTCGTCTTTAAGAGCCTTGACCGCATAGGAGATGACCGGCTTGGGGAATTCTATTTTTTCAAACTCAATCTTTGAATCCGCAGAGGCAACGAGTGTGTCGTTGGTGTTGGTGTAAACGAGTTTTGCAACAGCACCGATGTCGCCTGCGTTGAGGCAATCGACGGGTTCTTGCTTTTTGCCTTTGAGGACATAAAGCGTACCGATTTTTTCGGGTTTTTCAACGCTTGCGTTGAACACGTTGTCGCCACTTGAAAGTTTACCGCCGAGAACTTTGAAGATAAGAAGTTTTCCGACGTAGGGGTCGACGACGGATTTGATGACTTGCGCGCAGAAAGGAGCGGACGGATCAACGCCGACTTCGGTTTCCTTGCCGTCGACGAGTGCTTTGATCTTGTGCGCTCTTTGCGGATGCGGCATAAGGTCGACGAGTTTGTCCATAAGGCGTTTTACGCCCTTTGACGTTTGTGCGTTGCCTGCCACGAGCGGAACGAAAATGTCGTCTGCGATTGCGGCATGCAAACCTTTTTGGATTTCTTCTTCGGTGAATTTCTCGCCGTCAAAGAATTTCATCATAAGTTCCTCATCGGTTTCGGCAATGAGTTCCATAAGTTTGGAATTGAATTCCTCGACGTCGGCTTGCATATTTTGAGGCGTTGCGATTTCTTTGCCTTGCAAATCGTATGCCTTGTCGGTGAGAACGTCGACGCAACCCACCATCTTGCCGCCTTCCATAATGGGAAGTTCGATGGGGATAACGCTCTTATATTTTGCCATAATCGCTCTTGCGGTGCCCATAAAGTCGCTGTTGTCCTTGTCAACTGCGTTGACGAAGATGAGACCGGAAACTTTCTTTTCTTGGCAGAGTTCAAGAGCCTTTTCCGTGCCGACGGTGATAGAACCGGTTGCGCTGGTGACGACGACTGCGCTGTCTGCTGCGTGGAGCGCGGCGATCATTTCGCCTTCGAAGTCGAAAAAGCCCGGTGCGTCGAGAATATTGATTTTGGTATTGCGATAAATCGCGTAGCCCAAAGACAAAGAAATGGATATTTTGCGTTTGATTTCTTCGTCATCGTAGTCCATAGTGGACGAGCCGTCGTCTACTTTGCCCAAACGATCGATGGTCTTTGCCTCGAACATCATTGCTTCTGCGAGGGATGTCTTACCCTCGCCGGAGTGGCCGATGAGAGCCACGTTGCGGATTGAGTCTGTATCAAAAATCTTCATAATTTACCTCTTTTGAAGTGGATATATCAATTATATAATAATTTTTATACTTTTTCAACTAC
>CAVFCJ010000048.1:0-10385 GCA_963620965.1 bacterium | reverse complement strand
AGATTTGTTTGAACAAGAATTAAACAAAGTGTTGCACTTGGTTTGACAAATCACCTTTGCAAAAAAACGAACGTATAACGACGCAATGCCGGTGACCTAAACTATATGCAAACGTATAAGAGGCAGAGCGCGGACGATAAAGACTTTGTAAGGAAGCGACGAAAACGAAGTTTGCATTTTATAGTTGTTATTGTCGCTTGTTGGTGTTATAATAATTGTAATTCTCAAACAAAGAGGAATCTGATGGACATTATTATCAGCGGTTTGGGCGCAGTCGGAACCACCTTGATGCAAGAACTTGCGGACGAAGGACACAACGTCGTCGTCGTGGATCTCAACGGCGACAAGGTGGAAAAAGCCGTCAATCAGTTTGACGTGAAAGGCGTTATCGGCAACAGCGCGAGCACGGACGTACTTAAAGAAGCGAACGTTGCGTATGCCGAACTTTTCATCGGCGCAACAAACCACGACGAATTGAATATTCTTTGCTGTATCATCGCAAAAAGACTTGGCGCGAAAAAGACTATCGCACGCGTTTCCAAGCCCGAATATCTCGAATTGTTCGGCAACGAAGACGATCTCGGCATAAGCCTTTTGGTCAATCCGCAATATGAAGCCGCACTCGAAATAAGCCGTATGCTTCGCTTCCCTTCCGCAATCAAGGTCAATGAATTTTCAAACGGAAAGGTGGAACTTGTGGAATTCCGCGTAAGCGCGGATTCCAACCTCGTCGGGCTCGAACTCAAAAATCTCGGGAGCAAATTCAAGGTAAAAGTCCTCATCTGCGCCGCACAAAGAGACGGCAAAGCCATCATCCCGGGCGGCGATTTCGTAATTCAGGCAGAGGACAGACTTTTCCTCACCGCAACGACAAAAGACATTTCCCTTTTCTTCAAACAACTCGGCTGGAACAAGCAAGCCAAAGACGCAATTATCGTGGGTGGCTCTACAACGGCGTACTACCTTTGCCAAGAACTCGAAAAACTCGGCATACACTCCAAACTAATCGAAAAAAACAAGCAAACGGCGGAGATGTTCTCGCAGGGCTTCAGAAAAGTCGACGTCGTTTTGGGCGACGGCACCGATCAGGAATTGTTGTTTGAAGAAAACATCTCCACCACCGATGCTTTTGTCGCGCTCGGAAACATCGATGAGCAAAACATCATTATGAGCATGTTTGCCGCATCTCAAAACGTGCCGAAAGTCATCACCAAAATCGATCAACTCGGCTACTACGATATGCTCCAAAAGAGCGGCATTTACAGCGCGGTTTCCACAAAAAACTCAACCGCCGACCACATCATAAGATTTGTGCGCCTTTTGAGCAACAAGTCGGGAAGCACGGTCAAGCGTATGTTCCACATCATTGACGACTCGACGGAAATTCTCGAATTCGAGGCGAAAGCAAATTTCAAAAAGTTCGACATCCCCCTTCAAAAACTCAATCTCAAAAAACACTTGCTCGTTGCGGGCATAATCCGCAAAGGCGTGCTTATAACCCCGTCCGGTCAAGACGTTATCAAAGAAGGCGACAGCGTCATCATTGTCACGCTCGAAGAAGGGCTTGACGATTTGAGAGATATTCTCGACAACTGAGGTTTTATGAATTTACGTTTGCTTGCATTCGCTCTTGGCGAAATAGCGGTAATAATCGGTGCGCTGATGTCCATTCCGCTCTTTATGGCGATAGGATACGGCGAAGACACCACCATTCTCGGATTCGGCATAGCAATCGGCGTTTGCCTGTTGCTCGGAGTAGTCGGTATTCTCGTAAGACCTCCGAAGGACAAGCGAGATATGCGCTCGACAAGCGGCTTCGCAATGTGCGGTCTGTTTTGGATTTTCATTGCGCTCGTTAGCGCGATTCCTTTCCGCGTGTCGGGATATATCACCAACTACATCGACGCTCTTTTTGAAACGATTTCGGGCTACACCACTACGGGTTCGAGCATATTGACAAATGTCGAAGCACTCCCCAAATCCTTGCTTTTTTGGCGTGCGCTGACGCAGTTTATCGGCGGCATGGGCGTTCTCGTTTTCGTCATTGCTTTTATCCCCAAAAACGACAAGATGTCCACCGCTCTTGCGAAAGCGGAAATTCCCGGACCTCAATTCGGCAAAATCGTGAGCAAATTGCGCTTTACGTCCATAATTTTGTATGCGATTTACATCGTGATGACATTCATTTTGGTCGGCATACTCTGTGCGCTCAAAATGCCGGTTTTCGACAGTTTCTGCCACGCGTTCTCAACGGCGTCCACCGGCGGATTCGGCATAAAAGCGACAAGCGTTGCGTACTACAATTCGGTGGGCATAGAGGTGACGCTCACCGTGTTTATGCTGCTGTTTTCAATCAACTTCACACTCTATTACCTCATTTTGATAGGGCAATTCGTCAAGGCGATACGAAATGAGGAACTCATCTGGTTCTTGGCAATATTCGCGGTGGCAACCGCATTGATTGTCGCAAATCTTATGCTTTCAAAATCCTATTCCGACTTCGGCACGGCTCTCAAAGACGCGGCTTTCAACGTGTCGTCGCTGATGAGTACGTCGGGCTTCGGCACTGCGGATTACACAAAATGGCCGGTGTTCTCGCGCATTGTGCTGTTTGCGGTGATGTGCATAGGCGGATGCGCAGGCTCGACGGCGGGCGGACTTAAGGTTTCACGCATAGTTATTCTCAGCAAATCCTCGATTATCAACGTCAAAAAGACGCTCTCTCCTCGCTCCGTTTACACGGCAAAAATGGACGGTACTCCCATTGACGAAACGACAAGACGCAACGTCAAGAGTTTCTTCATAATCTATATGTTCATTATGTTCGTGTCGGTGCTGCTCATATCCATCGAAAACAACGACTTCGGCGCATACGACACTTTTGAAACCAACGTATCGGCAGTCATCACCTGCTTCAACAATGTTGGTCCGGGAAGCGGTGCGGTGGGTCCGTTGGGCAATTTTGCTGGATATTCGATATTTGCAAAACTCGTGCTGTGCTTCGATATGTTGCTCGGAAGGCTGGAGATTTTACCTATTCTACTTCTCTTTAACTTCAAATCTTGGAAAAAGGCATAAAACAGCGAATAACTGCGTCAAAACTCTTTTGCTCACCCGTCGCGTACGATTTGTACGTTAGGCTGATTCGCAAAAGGGTTTTTCCTTGTTCTTCATCTGTTTTACGCTTTTTTCAACAAAAACGGTTACATATAAAATTAAAATCCCCCTCTCTCGCTTTCCTTCTTGTTTTATTTCGCCTTTTATGGTAAATTAGTTGTATATCAATAATAAATAGGTGGTTATTATGAGTGAATTTGACGAAAACAACGTCCAAGTTCAAAACGACGAGGCGCAAATTGTCGAAAACGTCGAAGGCGTAGACGGAAAAAAGTTTGTGCATATCGACAAGTCAAAGCGCATTTTCGACATCGTATATCTCGCGCTTTGCTCGGCGTTTATGCTTGTTATGTGGTGCACGGGCTACAACTTCCTGCCCCTTGTCGCCAACATACTCGCGATTGTCGCAGGCGTATTCATTTTTGCGCGCATGCTCGCAAAAAGCAACGTCGGGCTGTATATGTGGATTTCCTATATGGTTTGCATTTGCGGACTATTCGTGTTTTTCCTCATATGGGGTGCGGAAAGTTTCGGCAAAAACCTTTGGTATAATTTTGTTTTGATTCTTTTCCCCGTGCTTCTTGCGACGTTTGTGTATCTTGCCGACAAGTTTATCTCCAAAAAGGTGGCTTTGAAGGCAACTTGCGCGGTATGTGCGTTCCTTATGGTCGGCACGGCAATCGTGTACGTTTTCTTTATGAACTTGCGCTGCCGCCCCACCGTCGAGAGTTTGCAAGCGGGTCACGACGACTATCTTGCGAGCGTAAAGAACAAGTACAACACGAAAAACGACAGCCCGAACGTCCTCGTCATCCTTATGGACGATATGGCGTACAGCGACATCTCGGCGTACAGTTATCTTGCATCGAAAGTGAACGGCGAAGGCGGAACGGTGACCGATTCAAAAAACGCCACCATCAACACTCCTAACATCGACTCAATTGCGGACAGCGGAATTATGATGGACAACTTCTATTCTGCATCCCCCGTATGCTCGCCCTCGCGCTTTTCGATACTCACAGGCAGATATTCCTCGCGCGGATATTTGGACAACGTGGTGTTCCCAAGCGACATTCAATCCAATCCGTGGTCGCCCACGCACTTCCTCAATCCATATCAGTTCCTCAACAACGTCGACGGAATTTTGGGCGACGAAATCACGTTTGCGGAAGTGTTGCAAGCGGCAGGCTACAACACGGGCTGCATAGGCAAGTGGAATCTCGGCGACTACGGCGAGTATCTCCCCACAAGCCAAGGCTTCGACTACTTCTACGGCAGTTATTACGTCAACGATATGACACCATACAACTGGGTGGAGGACTACGTCGACGCAGACGGCAACTTCCATTCAAAGGAAGTGCGCACGCACAAGGAAAACCTCGACCAATCCGAATCGACGAGATTGCTCACCGCGCAAATGCTCAACTTCATATCATCGTCCGTTGAAAACGACGAGAAATTCCTCGCCTACTACACCACGCCGTGGCCGCACTTCCCCATCTACTCGGACAACAGCGGAAGCGGCAAAGGCAACACGAGCGACGACACCTACGTCCAGTGTATAGAGGAGTTCGACAAGTATCTCGGCGACATTCTCAACTACCTCAAAGACACGCCCGACCCGAACGGAAGCGGCTCGCTTTACGACAACACCCTCGTCGTATTCACCTCTGACAACGGTCCGGGGCGCGAGGGTGTTACCGGTGATATGAGAGGCAGAAAAAACACCACCTTCGAGGGCGGTATGAAAGTGCCTCTTCTTGTGAGTTATCCCAACGGCGGCGTAGGCAGCGGCGGTGCAATCGCAGCAGAAACTTACAACTACTATCAATGGGAAAACAACTCCGAGCGCACCTCGCAAGATAACGTTGCAAGCAAGGTTAAATCGAGCGTGGCAACGAGCGCAACGACAAAGCATATCGACGCAAGCAGTATGAACTTCGACTTGTTCAACACAATTTTGAGTTACTGCGGCATCACGAACGAGGACGGAAGCGTGTATCTTCCCTCCGACAGAATCATAGACGGCGTTGACCTTACGTCGCTTTGGAACTGCACCGTTCCCACATCCACGCGTGTACACGAAAAGCTCTTTTACCTCAAAAAAGGCAAATGTCAAGCCGTGCAAATGGCGGTGGAACTTGACGGAACGACCTACGACTTCAAGTACTACGACAGCGTGCGCACCGAAAACTCGGCGTTCATCGACCAAGTGTACAAGAACTATCTGTTCAATCTCGACACCGACCCCGCCGAAGGATACAGTCTGTCAAAGACCTATCCCGAAATCGCCTCAACGTTGCTTTCCGAGCTCAAAGCCTTCCGCAAAGAAATGAAAACCAACAGACGAGGAATTCTGTAAAACAATCGGAAATAGGAAAGCGGACTTGATTGTCAAGTCCGCTTTCAACTTTTTTGCTCCAATCACAACAACGAAATCAATTTGTTGAAGTTTGCCTCTTTTGCTTTCTTCATAATAATAAACCAATCGATTATTGTCAAAATGCCGCAGCACCCGCCTGTGAGAAGTTTCAAAACACCCATTCCCGTATCGCCGAGCATAAATCTATCGATTCCCAAACCGCCTACAAAAAGCGACACCAACAATAATGTCGTCGGACTTTTTAACTCAACAGAAGAAATAGTTGCATATCGTGAATCGTCGACGGCAGCCATCTTCTCACGCAATAGCACAATTTTATCTTCCGGGAAACATTTTGCATTTGCGGCAAAATACATATCGATTTTTTCTTGTTGCATAATTTACCTCCTAAAATGGCAGTGTGCCACTGATTATTCTCTCGATGTAGTACGCAAACGTACATATCGCAACCGCGCATATAAAGCCATTTGAAATCGCTTTGTGTTTTATCTTGTTGGTATGAAAACCAACAATAACAGCACTTGCGCACGGGATTGACATTGCGTTGTATTGAACATAACCGTAAAAATCCCCTTTTACTATGCAAAATAAAGCACGGGTCATTCCACATGTCGGGCAGCAATAGCCTGTGACAATCTTTATTAAGCACCCGTCGGAAAACAGTACATTCGTTACAAACAAAAACACAACAATTCCTACTATTGCCGCAAGATGCAACGAAATCAACCTTTTCACTCTTATGTCCATGTTTATTTATAGGTTACAAGCAAATACTACATCATAAAGTGATGTGTGTCAAGATATATTACATCACATAGTGATAAATTGTTTGTATGGATACGGCAAAGGTCATCGGTAAAAATATAAAGGAAGCCCGAAAACAAAAAGGCTACACCCAAAAACAAGTCGCCGAAAAGATGTTTATGACTCAACAACAATACAGCCGATTTGAAAACGGAATATTCGAGTTGAATTACGACCAAATACTCTTTTTGTGCGATTTATACGATGTTACGCCAAATGATGTATTCCAAAAATAACGACATCCTTTTTGTATAAAATAATGGCGATTTGAATGCTCAAATCGCCATTATTTTTATTGACCTTGAATTTTTCGTCGTCGATTGAAGCGCACCTCAAAAGTCTTACATTTTTGTCCCGACTTTTAGGTTCGAATCAAATTAGTGTTCTTTTTATTTCTTTGCTTACTTGTGATACACGAGTTTTTCGATTTTGCTTTCCCACTTCGAGATTTTTGCTTCGTCGTAGGTTTGCGGGATTCTCTTTGCGATTTTTGCCGCTTTCTTCGAGCGCATAAGCATATTGTTCATTGCAAGAAGAAGCGGAAGTCTCGTCCACCCTCTCGCAACCTTGACGACGAGGTCTTTGGGCGAAAGCACGATGAGCTTGCCCGTTGCGCCTGCCGCCATATTGCTGTCGTCGACAACGCCTTTTTCAAACAACCAGTCGAGGTCGGCGGGTTTTGCGCCCAAAAGCCAGCGTTTGAGAATGTCGATGCCGATGTGATCTGCGCCGCGAAGTTTAAAGTACTCGACTTCGTATTTCCACAAATCCTCTTTCTTGACCGAGTCGGATTTTATGATTACGTCGGCGAGTATGCAAGCCGCTTTCATAGAGTTTTCGATGCCGCTTCCAATCATAGGAATGGTCATAAACGCCGCGTCGCCTATTGCGGCATAGCCGTCGGCAACCATTCTCGTGAGCGGATATCTGATGGGAATAATGCAAGTGCGACCGCCGCGCACGACTTCGTCGCTTATTATGGGATTTGACGCTTTGAGAGCCTTGTATGCTCTGTCAAACGTTTCCTTTGACAACTCGCCCGCTCTGCCGATAAGCACGTTTACAGTGCCCGCAGGGTCGATTATGCTCCAACTTATTCCTTCTTCGCCGAGATGTTTGAGATACGCTTTGTTGGTGTTTTCGGGGTCTTTTACGCCGTCCGCTTTCTTGTGGAACGCGCGATACGCAACGAAAATTTCGTTCTTTTGCGGATTTGCCGTGACGTGGGCGGTTTTGGGAAGTTGACCTCTAAACGGCGACATCGCGCCAGAATTGTCAACGACGAGGTCGGCGTACACCTTTTCGCCTCCGACCGTAACGCCCTTAACCTTGCCGTTCTCTACAATGAGGCTTTCAACGGGCGAAGAAAAGTGGAAGTCCACTACGTCCTTTGCTCTGTCGACGTATTGCTGTGCAAGGATTCGTCTTTCGGTCGACCAGTCGAGTTCCTTTTCGGGAATGTGCAGACTCACCTCTATGCGCTCTGCCGGCGGAACAAACGTCCAGTTGCGCTTGGGGAAATAAGTTCCCTCTTTCGGCAACGGAAGATTAAACATATCGAACGCGTCGCGGTTTACGTCGTCGTGCCAGTCGTACGACAAGTTGTCGTAGGAGTCCTTTTCGTATACGCTCACGTCGAAACCTGCTCTTGCAAGCCTTTCGCTTGCCACGAGTGACGCCATACCTGCGCCGATAAATACAATTTTCATAATTTCCCTCTTTATATGTTTATCGTGATTTGCTCAAAAAAAATGCGTCAGCGATTCGTTTCGTCGAGATTGTTGAGCATAAGTTGCAAAAGTGCTTGCAACACTTGCTTTTCGTTGTCCTCGAAGTGTCTGAACGCCGCTTGATAGAACTTGTGATTCGCTTCTGCAATAAGCTCGGCAACCTTTTCGCCCTCGGTCGTAAGCGAGAGTTTCTGCTCGCGCTTGTCCACTTCCGAGATGAACGCACAAATAAGCCCCTTGTCGCGCAGTTCTTTCACGCTACGCGAAACGAGAGCCTTCGATACACAGGCGTTTTGTGCAATATCGCTCGCCATCCCCACAACCCCGATACTCGAAAGCACCACGATTTCGTTTGGCGTAAGGTCGTAGTCCTTCAATTCTCTGAGTTGATAATCGGTGTATTCTCTGAGCAATTTTCTGAACGCCGCAAAAAAATAAGCCGTATTTTTCAAATCCATATCGATATTATAACATCAATTTCGCCGCATTTCAACAAAAACTAAAAAGTTAACTAAATCAACGATTTTTGCGATTTGCTTTTTTGTGCGGTTCGCGCATACGAAAAGCCGCACGCGATTTGCGTGCGGCTCTTTAGTCGATTGATGACTCATTTTTTATTCGTTGTCTTTTTTGTCGGGACAATCTTCTTGCTTGTCGCATTCCGCGCAGTTGTCGTCGCAAGTTTTTTCTTGCTCGATTGCAACCGCTTGATTGTCTTCGTTGGGGAAAATAATTTGGGGTGCACCCTCGATTTGATCGTCTTGCGCCGCTTCGTCTGCGATTTCTTGGACAAGATTTTCCTCGTTGTTTTCGTCGTGAGCGTGCTTTCTTGCTTCGATTTCAGCCTTTGCCGCTTGTTGTTCCTTCTCGTTGAACTTGTAGAAGAAAAGCGGAATGACGGTCAAGAAGAAACTGATTGCCGCGATACCGACGAGCATAATCCACATAGTGTCTTTGCCTTGCGCCGTGACCGAATCGACGTTGTTTGCCTCAACGCCTGCCATATCGTATGCCAAAACGCCAACGAATGCGCCGACTGCCATACCGATTTTGTTGATGAGCGTTTGCATTGCAAAGCAGATACCTTCCGCCCTTTCGCCCGTTTTGAGTTCGAGATATTCGACGGTGTCGCCGATCATTGCGTAAGTGATGATATTGCCGAAGCCCGAAGGAATACCTGCGATGACGAGTGCGATGAGCAACACGACCGTGGTTGTCGTGCTTGTATAACTGCCTCTGTCAACAGCAAAGCCGACGATGAACGCAACAAGCATTGCCACGCCGCCGACGATGTGCGACCAGATGTATGTATTTCTCTTGCCGAATTTCTTTGTGCACCAAGGCACGAGCAAGGACGCGATAAGACCGCCCGGGACGATTGCCATTGTGAACAACGAATACCAAGATTCTCTGTTCATAACGTATTTTGCAAAATACAGACCGCCTGTGTAGGTAAACAGCATTCTCGCCGCACCGCCGATGCCCGAAAGCACGATGAGCATCAATGGTTTGTTCTTGAACAAAAGTTTGAGATTGTGTTTAAGCGACGGAGGATTTTCAACGGATACGTTTCTTTCTTGCGTGTTCTTAAAGCCGAGGAAGAAAAGCGGAACGGCAATGACGCAGCAGATAATTGCGATAATGAAATAAATCCATTTGAGCATATCGCCTCTCGCCACGGGGTCGAGATTGCTCGTCATATTGTCGGTGATGATCGGGGTGATAACGGTGACGATACCTGCGCCCGCCGTGCAGAACAAACGAGCGATTGTAAGCAAGTTGCCTCTTCTGTATGTATCGTTGCTCATTGCTGTGGAAAGTCCCCAATACGGAACGTCCGCAACCGTGTAAACCATACCCCAAATGACGTACATCACGGAAACTGCCGCAAATCCGCCGGGATTGTTGGGGTACCAAGGCAAGAAACACAAAATGGTCATTATCGCTATCGGGATTGCCATCCACTTCATATACGGACGGCATTTGCCCCATTTTGTACGCGTTCTGTCAACAATCGAACCCATAATCGGGTCGTTGAGAGCATCGTAAATACGCGCAAAAAGCATAAGCAATGCAACAGGCAACGCCTTAAAACCGATTGCGTCCGTCATAAAGACGGTCAGGTAAGAACCGATAATCGTGCAAATAAGGTTTTGACCGAAACCGCAAAGAGAATAACTGAAGCCCTCTTTGGGTTGCATTTCGCCGTCGCCGGGTGTCGAGCCGAACAACTTGTGCGCAAGCGCATTGAGTTTAACCTTTGCGCCGACTTTTTCTGTCGTTTGAGAAGAATCACTCATAATTTCACCACATAGCATATATTTTGTTTATAAAAAACAATACTACTGTAC
>CAVFCJ010000047.1:0-10418 GCA_963620965.1 bacterium | reverse complement strand
GATAAATAACGTATAGATATTAACACGCACACGCAAAAAAGTCAAAACAAATCGAAATAATGCGCCATACACGCCGAAAACCGCTTGAAATAAGCGGTTTCCGTTGCACTTTGCCTTTTGTCAATCGATTTTATTTTTGTTTTTTCAAGCGTTATCGATATAATTTACTTTCTATTAATTCATAACTTTACTCTCTATAAATCGTCTATTGATTGCGAACCTATTTTACGATTGACCAGTTCTTTGCAATTTCGCCGATTGCGTCGAACAAGTTGAGCTTTGCAACGTCCTCGTTTGCAACTATGCCGACTTTGTCGATAACTGCGCCGTCTTTAAGAAGATACGCTTCGCCGACCTTGTCGCCTTTCTTTACGGGCGCTTTGACGGACGAGGGCAAATCGAATTTGATTTCGTATTTCGCATTGTCGTCGCGCGCTACGAATCTTGCTACGTCGCGTTCAACGCCGAGCGCAATATCCTTACTCTTGCCGCCCGAAACTGCGAGCCTTACGTCGAGATTTTCACCCGATTTGAGCATAATTTCGTTTGAAAAGTTTGAAAACGCATAGTCGAACATCGAACTTATCGCGGCGTTTCTGATTTTAGAACTATCCGCGCCGATAACGACTGCCACCACGCGCATGTCGCTCTTTTTAGCCGTTGCGCAAAGGCAGAATTTCGCTTCGCTTGTAAATCCCGTTTTGCCGCCGTCGCAACCTTGATAGAAACGCACGAGTTTGTTGGTGTTGGTTATTGTCGTTGTTCTGCCGTCGGGGTGCTTATAGTCTTCGAGCCAAATTTTTGCGTACTCGAAATACTCTTTATGCTTGACGAGTTGACGGAACATAACCGAAACGTCCTTCGCGCTCGAAAAACTCTCTGCTGCAGGCAAACCCGTACAGTTTTTGAAAGACGTGTCGTTCATACCGAGTTCTTTTGCCCTCGCGTTCATTTTTGCCACGAAGTTGTCTACGCTGCCCGATATATGTTCGGCGAGCGCAACGCACGAGTCGTTTGCCGAAGCGACGATAACGGTTTTGAGAAGTTCGCCCGCCTTATGCGTCGTTCCCGCGTCCAAAAACACTTTCGAGCCGCCCATACTTGCCGAGTTTTGGCTTATTTCCACGTCGTCGTCAAGGGATATATCCCCTTTTTCAACCGCTTCGAGAGTCAAAAGCGAAGTCATAATCTTCACCATACTCGCAATAGGCAATCTTTTGTTTTCGTTGCGTGCATAGAGCACCGTGCCGGTTGCGTAGTCCACCATATATGCGGATTTACCTACTGTTTTGAAATCGGTTGCGGCTTCGCATATCGACACGTTTGTGGAAAACACAGAAGCCAAAATAAATGCTAACACAAGCAAAACGCAAAGCAGTATTCCGCAAACGCTTTTAAGCACGCCGTATTTTTTGGATTGTGTATTAAAGTTTTTCATTTTTCACCTCACGCTTTTGTTAGCGTGTATAAAAAGTCGAAAAGTATGCAAAAACGCGCCGTATTCGCAAAAATGAAACGGATTTTGAGTGAAAAACCGCTCAAAAACAGCGAGAAAAAACGCAATTTTTAGTCTAGTATAGCGTGACGACGATGACTTTGAAAATCGAACCGACGATGACGAACAGCACGAACGCAATCGCGACGTTTATCGCAAAAATCTTCAGCGTGTTGACAAACGACGGTTTGAGTCCGCCGTTTTTACAGCCGCAATCGGGCGCAACCGTAACCGTGGCGCAAAGCACGAAACAGCAAAAAGTACAGAGAAAAAACGGCAGATAAATCAAAAGCAAGTTGATAAGTCCCGTCGTTTCGTATCTACCTATCAGCGCGACGGAATACCACCCCGTCGCAAAACCGAGCGCGAAAAACGGTATCACAATCAAAAACACGGTTTTGTCGTTGATTCCCGCAATCAAAAATACGGCGTAACATCCCAAAAGCGCAAGCAAGGAAATAAAAAAGACTTTCACTGCGCCGAATTCCATATCCGCGCGCGCAACTCTGTCGAATCCGTCCTCGCTCACCGACCTAAACGCCGATATTATGCCGACGGTAATGCCCAAAACGAAAATAATACTCGCGCAAATAATAACCTTTTTATTGTCCGAAACAAAAGTTTTCAAAGCGGATATAATCGACTTCGTTCTGAGAGAGCCTCGCATATATAAAGCATATGAAGCGCAAACGCCGATATGACAAAAAAAGCAATTTTGCGTGACGTTTGGTAGGAATTTGCCAAATAAACCGACGATAAAAATGCTAATATGCGCTTGTGAAAGAAAACGAAATCAAAACCAAAGAATATCTTTTGAAACTCGGATTTCAACCCAACCTCAAAGGGTACAGACTGCTTGCAAAACTCATATGTTACGCGCTTGACGGACAAGACATACTTCCATTGAAGTATAAAGGCTACGAAACGCTGTCTACGGATTTTGCCGCCTCGAAAGCAAGCGTGGAAAAGGACATCCAAAACGCAATCTCGGCGGCGTTTTTGCACGGTCAAGTGGACGTACTTTATACGGAATTCGGCGAAACTCTCGACGAAAACAAGGGCAAACCCACCAACAAACAGTTTGTTCTCACCGCTCTCGAACGGATAAAATAGAACGCGAACTTAACGGCTCACATTTGCATTAGAGTGTGTTAGAATACGAAAAACAATTCGATTTTGATAAATTAACAATCATCGGACTTCAGAAACACCTGCCGTAATTTCGGAATTAAAAAATCAAGACGGGCGGATAAATCCGCCCTATATTTATACGTCGCACGAGTGCAACGAGTAAACATCTTTATAAATTCTATTCATCAAGTCGCTTTACGCAACAAGTTTGAAGTCCTCGATTCGCAAATCATCGGAACACTCTATACTTTGCGCTTTTTCAAACATAAATCTCGAATGAACAGCGTACCCTCTCGTCGGATCTTGCACGAAAACGTGAGTTATAGCGCCGATCAAAATGCCGTCTTGCACGATGGGACTTCCGCTCATTCCCTGCACAATTCCGCCAGTTTTGGCGATAAGTTCCTTGTCGCTCACTTTGATGACCATACCCTTTTCTGCCGCTTCGCTTTGCGATATGACTTTGACTATTTCCACGTCGTAAAACTTGGGCGACGAGCCGTCAATGGTTGTCAAAACTTGTGCTTTGCCAACTCTTGCCTCGCCTTTTGCGGCAATTCTATACAAATCGCCGTCGGCAGTCGCTGTATAGTTGCCGTACAAGCCTATTTCGGTGTTGTCGCAAATCTCGCCGATGCTCTGTGAAAGCCTGTTTACGTCGGCAATCAAGCCGCCTGTCTTTCCTCTTTCTCCCTTTTCAACGCCGCTTACGGTTGCATTGTATATCTTGCCCTCGTTGAGTTCTTTTCCAAGTCCGGTGTCTGCGTCTGCTATTTTATGTCCGAGTGCGGCAAATTTGCCGTCTTGCGTAATAAAAGTCAACGTACCAACACCCCCCACATCCTCTTTGAGCGCAAGACCGAGTTTATATTTTCCGTCCGTTTTGTCTTTTGCCAGAACAGCAGTATCTTTTTGAATTACATTGACGTGCAAATATTCAAAAGTGATTCTCGGATTCGTAAGTTCGGATAACATCCTTTTTAGTGTGTAGAGCGAATCCATCTTTTCGCCGTTGACCGAAAGAAGCACGTCGCCCTTGTCAATTTGCGATTTTTCAAGCGGATATACGTCGCCGTTTTGCGTGGCTACGCTTCCTTTTGCCGCAACGATAAGGCCTCGCGCCTGAATACTTATGCCAATCGGCTTACCGCCGATTCTGACATAATTTTTGTCGCCGACGGCGCGAGGTTGCCTTTTGTCTATAAGCGAATTATCGCACAAAATCGTTTGATTTTTGGCAAAAGTATTCTTGATTTCTATGTTTTTTAGAATGCTAATATTGCAAATCAATACATTAAATGCACAAAACAGCAAAATAAGCGTTATTGCCGAAAGCACCCTTCTTTGCGTTTTTATATACTTTTGTTTCTCTACACTCTGCATACTTCTATGTTGAGCAAAATAAAAAATCGTTTGCTTGTAAATTTATGTAAAAGGAAAACGAACGCCAATTGACGTTCGCTTCACTGCCAACCTTTTACGCAAAATCTTTAAAATGCTTATTGCGTAATCACTCTTTTATGGAAAAGATTGTTGCTATTAAATTGTCATACGTTATTTTTCGGATTCGAGAATGTTGCGCGCCATATATACGCCCATAACCGAAGCCATCATAAGTCCTCTCGTCCAGCCGCTGCTGTCACCGAGACAATGCAAGCCGTGAATGGATGTGTTGAGTTTGTCGTCCATTTTGATTTTGTTGCTGTAAAATTTGAGTTCGGGACTGTATAGCAAAGTTTCATACCCTGCAAAACCCGGGACGACCTTATCCACCGCTTGAATGAAGTTGATGATGTTGAGCATTGCTCTATACGGCATACCTGCGGTGATGTCGCCCGCAACCGCGTCTTTGAGAGTCGGACGGACGTTCGAGAAGCCGAGTTCTCTTTGCCAAGTACGCTTTCCGCTCAATATATCGCCGTAGCGTTGCACCATAATCTTGCCTGCGCCGAGCATATTTGTGAGTTCGCCCACGCGCTGTGCGTATGCGATAGGCTCTTTGAACGGCTCTGTGAACGAATGCGAGCAAAGAATCGCAAGGTTCGTGTTGTCGCTCTTCTTTTCCTTGTAACTGTGTCCGTTTACGACTGCCAAATCATTGTCGTAGTTCTCTTGCGACACGAATCCGCCGGGGTTTTGGCAGAAAATACGCACTTTGTTCTTGAACGGTTCGGGATAACCGATAAGTTTGGATTCGTAAAGCACATCGTTGACTTCTTCCATAATCTCGTTGCGCACCTCGACTCTCACACCGATGTCGACAACGCCCGGAGCATGAGCGATGTTGTGCTCCGCACACATTTTTTCAAGCCAGTCCGCGCCGCGTCTGCCCGTTGCGATAATGGTTTTGTCCGCAAAGATTTCCTCTTTGTTTCCGCCCTTACTGTCCTCGATATACACACCTTTACACTCGTTGCCTTCGAGAATGATGTTGTCGCATTGTCTTGCAAAAATGAGGTCAACGCCGTTATCTCTCAAATAGTTTTCGATTGCAAGGTACAAATCATGCGCCTTTTCCGTGCCGAGATGGCGAATAGGGCAATCGACGAGTTTCAGTCCTGCCTGGATTGCTTTTTTGCGAATTTCTTTGACTTTTTCCTCGTTTCCGAGCCCTTCGATATGCTCATCAGCACCGAATTCGAGATAAATTTTGTCGGTGTAATCGATGAGTTCCTGCGCTTTGTCTGCGCCAATTAGTTGAGGAAGTTCACCACCGACCTCGTACGAAAGAGATAGTTTGCCGTCAGAAAACGCACCTGCGCCCGAAAAGCCCGTCGTAATGTGGCAGTAAGGCTTGCAGTTGCGACACTCGCCGCCGAACGTCTTTGGACATACGCGCTTTTCAACAGGTTGTCCTTTTTCGATTATGCACATTTTTTTCTTGCTTCCGTTGCGCAAAAGTTCGATTGCGGTAAAAATTCCCGCAGGGCCTGCACCGACGATACAAATATCGTATTTTCTCATTTTAACCTCTAAATTTCGTATTTTTCAAACGAACGCATAAAATAATTTATTATTTTACGCTTCGTTTTTTTCGTCGCAAAAAGTTTTGCACCCCCGCAACCTGTTGGATTATAATGCCAAAATGCCGCCTTGTCAACACATTCGTTTCGTTTTGGCAAAATGTTTTTGCGCTTTGTCGATAATTGTCAATTTTTGGAAGCCTGCGCCATAAAATATACAACTCGGAGGACTTAAATGGCTTTGGAAAACTTGCTGACTCTTTTGAAAAATCTTATCATATTTTCTTCCTATATGACGGAAAAGAGTTCTTTTCCAAAGCCGTTGTCCAAAGAAAAAGAGCAAGAATACCTCAAAAAAAGTGCGAGCGGCGACAATGAAGCAAAGGAAATCCTCGTAAAGCACAATCTACGCCTCGTGGCGCATATCGCAAAAAATACGCCAACTACGGCGACAACGACGAACTTATATCCATAGGCTCGATAGGACTTATGAAAGCAATCGAGAGTTTCAAAAGCGACAAAGGGACTTCCCTTGCCACCTACGCTTCGCGATGTATCGAAAACGAAATCCTTATGACTATGCGCACAAGCAAAAAGCACCGCTCTAACGTGTCGCTCAACGAACCCATAGGCGTTGACAAGGACGGCAATGAACTGGTGATCATGGATATGCTCGAATCCGACCAGAACGTCATCGAAGACGTGGAAAACTCGATAATGATGGAAAAACTGTCGCAAATCACCAAATCCGTGCTTGATGAAAGAGAGTATCAAATAATCAAACTGCGCTACGGACTTGAAAATACGGGTGCGCTCACCCAGCGCGAAGTTGCAAAAAAATTCAATATTTCGCGCTCGTACGTTTCACGAATCGAGAAAAAAGCTCTCGAAAAAATCAAAAAATCCGTCAATAAAGACGATTTAATGTGAATCACAATGAAAAACGCAAAGCGAAACAAGTTGCGCTTTGCGTTTATACTGCAACACTTTAATTCAACAAAAACTTCAAATTCAATCGTTTTTCTTTATACAATCCGTTCGTTTTGAATCCGTTGTTTTTATTAAATCAGTCGTTTTTCTTGGTCATTTGCTCTTTGAGTTTGACAAGGCTTTCGATTTCATCGAGCAAGGTGTTGATGTCCTTGAATTGACGGTGGACAGACGCATAACGAACATAAGCGACTTCGTCTATGCTCTTCAAGCCTTCCATAACCATATCGCCGAGAGCGGTCGAGGAAATCTCTTGATCGAGAGAATTGAGCACCTTGCGTTGAATATCACTTACGAGTCTATCGATCGACGACATCGAAATGGGGCGTTTTTCGCACGCTTTCATAATGCCGATTTTGATTTTGTTGAGGTCGAACGCTTGGCGAGAACCATCCTTTTTGATGACCATTATAGGCGTAGATTCGACAGTTTCGTAAGTCGTGAAACGTTTGCCGCAAACCACACACTCTCTGCGACGGCGAATAGAAGTGCCGTCCTCGTTTTGGCGCGAATCCACAACTTTGCTGTCCATACTACCGCAATATATACATTTCATTTGTCTACATACCTCGACTTTTATTGCGAATATTATACAATATATTGTAAAAAATGTAAACATTAATTTTTGAAAAAATACCATATTTAGTGGGGTTATAAGCCAATTATGCACAATAAGCGGACGACTGCGACACATTTTATACAGTTTGTATGTTTCAAAACGGATTTCGCCGGAATAAAAAAGTCGGCACGGAATATCATTTAATATGGCACAAAGACAATACTCGTTTGCGGAACTATCTAGAAAAACCGTGATTAACGTCGCCGACGGCAAGGAACTCGGCAAGGCGTGCGACATTATTTTCACGAATTGCGGAAACGCATGCGGAATCGTCGTGCCGGGCAAAAAGAGCCTTTTGAAAAGCATTACGAGCGCAGAAACCATATTCATCGCTTGGAATCGGATTATGAAAATCGGTGCGGACGCGGTTTTGGTGGAACTCATGGGCAACTATGCAATGACAATGGCTGACGACGCTGCCCAAACCAATGAACAAAATAAGGATTTACCATAATAATACGTATAAAGTCAATATGCTTAATCAATTCATACACGATTTTATGCGCTTTATCGCAGACTTTTCAAGGCGAGATACCTGCGCTTGCGAAATACCAACGATTTTGCTTATCTCGATTTGTGTTTTGCCGTCGAAATAGCGTAGTCGCACGACTTCCATTTCACGTTCGGGAACAGTTTTCAATGCCTCGTGCAAAGCGATTTTTTCCGTCCAGTTTTCACTCGTTTCCTTTCTGTCGGCAAGTTGGTCGATGAGTTCCTGCCCTTCCTCTTCATCGTTGTAAATCGGCTCGTAAAAAGATACCGGTTCGCTCACAGCGTCGAGCGAGCAAGCAACTTCGCAAAGCGGTACGCCGATTTCTTCGGCAATTTCCGTCATCGTCGGGTCGTTTGCGTTGAGTTTGGACAAATTCTCTCTCGCTTTCAACGCCTTGTACGCCGTATCGCGCATACTCCTCGACACTTTAATCGTCGTGCGGTCGCGTATTGCGCGCTTCATCTCGCCTATAATCATAGGCACGGCATATGTTGAAAACCTGACGTCGAGATTTACGTCGAAATTGTCCAGAGCCTTCAAAAGGCCGACCATGCCGACTTGAAACAAGTCGTCCGCGCTTTCGGAAGATTTAGAAAATCTGCCCACGCAGGACAACACGAGTCGCATATTAGCACGCAAAAACAAATCTCGTGCTTCAGTGTCGCCGCGCTTGATTTTCAAAAGCAATTCGGCACATTCTTTTGCACTTATCTTGGGTAGCGTTGCGGTGTCGATTCCGCATATCTGAACTTTGCCCATACAAACCTCCTTAGAGTATGTACCTGTACGGGCAAATTAATCCAGTGCGTTAGATATGTGAATTTGTCAATATTCTTAAAAGATTATGGCGGATTTCAATCGAGTTCAGCCGATTCCGACGGATTACGACCGAGTTCAGCCGAGTTCAATCGGGGTCAGCCGATTCCAACGAATTTCAGCCAAGTTTTTGCATATCTCGCTTCAAGTTGTCTACGATTTTCTTTTCGAGCCGCGATATGTAGGACTGTGAGATTCCCATCATATCCGCAATTTCCTTTTGAGTCATTTCATCCTTGCCATAAAGTCCGAAACGCAGTTCGAGAATCTGCTTCTCGCGTTCGGGCAACTTGTCGAAAGTGTCTTTCAAAATCTTTTTTTCGTCGCACGCCTCGACTTTGTCGTATACGGCGTCGGGGTCTGTGCCGATTATGTCGCAAAGAAGAAGCATATTACCTTCCCAATCTACGTTCAGCGGCTCGTCGAGCGACACTTCAGCGCGTTGTTTGCCCGTCTTCCTTAGGTGCATAAGGATTTCGTTTTCTATGCACCGAGAAGCGAACGTGGCAAGTTTTATGTTCTTGTCGGGATTGTAACTCCCCACTGCCTTGATAAGCCCTATCGTGCCAATGGACACGAGATCGTCCATATCTACACCGGTGTTGTCGAATCGCTTGGCAATGTATACGACGAGGCGCAAATTATGCTCGATAAGCGACAATCTCGCCTCTTCGTCGCCTGCAAGGTACTTGTTTACGGTTGCCGCTTCCTCGTCGGGCGTGAGCGGTGACGGCAACGAATTGCCTTGCGATATGTAATTGACAAACGATTTCTCTTTCAGTCCGAGTTTTTCAAGCAACTTTTGAAACAACGCTTTGATTTTGCCTTTCATATATTTTCTCCGTTATTTGCATTTTTATGAGCAGAAACGATATTTTTTATCGAATGCTCTTTTATACTCTGTCGAATTTTGCAAAATACTCAATTAGAACATCGAATTTTGTAATATTATGTCGTAGTCGCCGAAGTTTTGCTCGCAGAGCGCGCCGAGTGCGGATTGTTTTTTTTCGCCGACCTTTACCATATCGAAACGCACGACGGGCATACACTTGTCACCGCTTACGGTGCGCGCGTTGACAAATCCTTCTATGGTGCGCTTGCCTATTTTTTCACAAGCGGATTTTGACAGTATCACGACCGGCAAACCGCTCAAATCGTCGGTGAGCAGGTTTCCGCTGTCGCACAAACCTTTGAGTTTAAAACTAACGCCGTCAACGTTGACTTCTACATCTTTAACAATTTTTCCGCTAGTTCTTCTCTTTTTGGCGATCGCAAGCCCTACGGCAATACACACGAACACCGCCGTTGAAAGAATACCGAGAATCGCATACGATTTAATATCTACATTAAGCGCATATGACAAGCCGTACACAATGCCGCCGACAAAGTACGTTACAAGGCAGAAACACACAAGGGTTTTGAAATAGTCGCATATCTTTTCTTTCGCCTTATCGCCCTCGCATTTTGAAAGCACAAAGCACATCAACGGCGCAAGTAAAACTTTGACGAGGATTTGTCCCCATTTTGGCGCAATCGCAAACGCAGTTGCCACCACAGCGCCGATTATCGACGAAAAAGCAAGGCGCGCATTGTTCACTCTCATTCGCCTTATCGCAAGCGTTGCGAGAGATATACACAAATCCACTGCAAGATTGTTGAAAACGACAAGTTCTATGTATACGCTCATGAAAACAAGATAGCGCAAAACAAAAGAAAATTCTTTCTTTCCTTGTCGATGGAATAGCAAAAATCCTCGCAAAAATTTGCGAGGATTTTGTGGATAACTTTAATAAATATTTTAGATTTTATGTGGTTAGATTTTCGATTTTGCGTAAATTTACGCTTTTTCGCTTCAATCAGTCTCTATCCCTTTTTAATCTGCGAAGGAATGTCGGCACTTGCTTTTTGGTG
>CAVFCJ010000046.1:0-10432 GCA_963620965.1 bacterium | reverse complement strand
AAGGGATTCGAACCCCTGACCTTCTGGTCCGTAGCCAGACGCTCTATCCAGCTGGGCTAATGCTACATTCGATATGGCTTTTCTTTAAGCATAGTTATTATATTGTTATCCAAAAGAAAAGTCAACCGTTTGCTAAAACAACTTTCACTTTTTTATATGCGATCACTTTTTTACAATTCTAAATTAAAAAACGTGACGATAGGCATGTTATCAAACAAGGCTCTCGGCAATACGCAAATTTTGCGTGTTGCCGTTGCCTCAGTGACGATTTTATTTCAACTTTCCTAAGCCAATCGAATAGCCTTGCGCTTTGCCGAGTTCCTTCGCGCTCTTTTTGTCGAGAAGTTCCACGCAACGAATAAACGTGCAGATTTGTTCGCAAGCGAGGTCGGAATTGTACTTATCCATATGATGATTGTCCGCAATCGAGCAGAGATAGTCGGGGGCGGTGACGAGGGCGATTTCGGGGATACGCTTATTGAAAAGAGGTTGCCCTTCTCCGAAGTGAAGCATATTGTGACCGCGAAGTGTCATCGTGCGCACGACGTCACGCTCTTTTATCGCCTCGTAGTAGATGTCGTCAACGGCTTCGTTGCCCGTGTACACGATTTCTACGTCAACGGGATTCGTTTGCGTATATACGCCGTTAACGTCTTTCCATTCGGTGCAACCGAGATGTTCGACGGCGCAGCCCGCAACCGCTTTCAAATCGCCTTTTTTGCCTTTCCAAACCTGCTTGTTGTCGGCAAGAAATTTTGAAGTCGCTTGGTCTGTGCCTGTGCGGAAGGACGGCAAGCGAAAGTGCCCGGTGACGAATGCGAAAACGAGATTTCTGTCGATGGGGTGCTTTGTGAAGTATTCCATCATACGCAAAAGGCCGATTGCGCCGTTTTCCTCGCAGAAATTGCAACCGTCTATGTGCGTGTTGACGATAATCGTTTCGTTGGTGTTCTTTTTGCCCTTGATAACAGTGTAGAAGGATTGAGTTTTTGCGTCTTGAAGCGAGCCTTCGAGTGTGAGCGTCGCGCTCTTTTTTGCTTTTGCGGCTTCCAAAACGGCTTTCCCGTCCGTTTGATTGACCCAAACCATAGGCACTTTGAGGTAGTGAAGAATGAAGTTGAGCACTTGCCCCTCGACCATTTGGTCGGACATATTTTCCCAAATGCAAATCATACCTTTCATACCCGAAAGTTGCGCCGCCCAGAACGTGAGCAAAGTTTTGACGAAAGACGTGCTTACGGGGCCTCTGTAACTCTTTTCTATTTCGAGGTCGTTCGGCAGGGATTTGCGCTTGTCGAATGCGATTTTACTGCTGATTTTCGATAGGTTTTTGATGTGGCAGACGGCGATTTTGCCTCTTGCTCTTTGAAATCCGAGAGGGTGATTGCCAACGATCACGAGTTTGCCACTTACACCCTTTTCTGTGGTAAGGCCGCTGTACGGGAAAGGTGAGGAAACGTGAACGGGCTTTCCGTCCACCGCGAGCGAGCAATTTTTTGCTTCCCAACGTTTGAAAGTGTAGGGGGTGACTACGGTTTCAAGCCCCATATTTGCGATTTGCGCCTTTATCCATTCGCAAAACTTGTTTTGTGCGTCCGTACCGGTTAGGCGAATGCCGAACGAGTTCATAGTGTTCATATCTTCGTCGACTTTTTTAGGGTCGAAATATTTTGTTACGTCCATAATTTTCTCCTTACGTATCCGATTGTCAATAATTAATAAAAATATATCGATATATTGATTGTAACACATTTGTAGGATATGTCAATGTTGGATATGGAATAATTTGTATGGAAAATGCACGCAAATGGGATAAAAAACTAAAAAACGAGTTGAAAATCAACCCGTTTGTACATGGCTATATTGTTTTGAGTGGTTGCTTATCAAGTGGCTTTGCTTACGTCAATGCGGTTGTTGGGCATAAAGCGCATAAGGAAGTACTGTATCGTCAGTGTAATCCGATTGAGCAACAAACGTGTATTTGTGCGATTGACGATACAGAGATATTTCGAAAAAACAACAATAGTATTTGTTGGATTTGAAGAAACACAATGTTGTGTTTCTTGTGATTGCAAATTTCAATTTATAGTGTATAATTTAGAAACAGCATATAATCAATAGTTGCGGAAGGCGAAGCCTTATCCGATCGTGCGTAAAACCGTTAGTCAAAGACAAAGACCGCTTGCGCACGGCAGAAATATCAAAGCACAGAGTTGACATATTATGTACAAGATTGCCAGAGTCGGATTGCATCATTTTGAAGAACCGTGTTTGTCGGGTGAGAGGGGTAGCGGAACTATCTTTTTTTCGGGGTGCAATTTGCGCTGTCTGTTTTGCCAAAACTACGAGATTTCGCACGAGGGCAAAGGGCTCGAAGTGAGCGAGAGCGAACTTGTGTCGCTTATGCTTTATCTTCAACAAATAGGCGCGCACAACGTAAATCTCGTTACGCCGTCAAATTACACGAATTTGCTCAAAGACACGCTTAAAGTTGCAAAACGACAACTTAAAATACCGATTGTGTGGAACAACAGCGGATACGAAACCGCGCAAAATCTCAAAAAACTCGAAGGTTTGGTGGACATTTATCTGCCCGATTTCAAGTATTCCGACAACGATTTGGCGTGGGAATATTCGCACGCAAAAGGGTATAGAGAAGTCGCTCTCGAAGCGATAAAAGAAATGCGCCGTCAGCAACCCGAGGACGTTTTCGACGGTGACGGAATGATGAAAAAAGGCGTTATCGTAAGACATCTCGTTTTGCCTTGCGCACTTGAAAACACGAAAGGGGTTTTGCAAGATATATCTTCGATTGACGATGCGATGTACGTTTCGCTTATGGGGCAGTATTTCCCAACGCCCGCCGTGCTTAACCACCCGATATTGTCGAGGCGCATAACCGAAGACGAATACGACCGAGCGACGCAAGCGTTTTTCGACGCAGGATTGCAAAACGGATTTTCGCAAGAACTTGACAGCGCGACGGAAGAATACGTTCCGGATTTTGATTTGTCTGCGCTACAAGAAATATTGAAAAAAATTAATAATTAGCAATTAACAATTAATAGTCTTGGGTGGTACACCCACACCCGAAACGAAAACTCGATGAGAACCGAATCACACAATTCGTATTCTTGCGAAAAATTTGTCGAAATCGGTTGCGTGATTGAAATGTTTGTGTTAACATACTGTCAAATGTGAATCGGAGGGCTTTATGGCTCAAAGTGCTGTCAAACTCAAAAAAGCAATTCTTCTCGCAACAGCCTCTGTTGCAAAAGTTGTTTTTTCTTCCTTTGACGAGTGCCTCATTCCCTCGATTGATTCAAAAATTGCCTAACGTAGATGTCCTTAGTGGACATCTTTTTTTTGCCCTCGTGGCAGTGAGGCAGTCAAGTGGTAACAAAGAAAATATATATAGGAGAAAGACAAATGAACAAACAACTTGTCTATGACATCAATGACAGGCCCGCATTTGGCAAGAACCTCGTGTTCGCGTTCCAACAAGTGCTTGCCATCATGGCTGCAACAATCGCAGTGCCGACCATCATCGGGCTTCCGACACAAATCCCCGCCGCAATTTTGGGTGCAGGTCTTGGCACGATAGTGTATCTTCTCTTCACAAAATTCAAAAGTCCGGTCATCGTATCGAGTTCGTTTGCGTTTTTGAGTTCGCTCTCGACCGCGCTTTGCTTCGGATATTGCGGCGTAATTCTCGGCGGTATCCTCGCAGGACTCGTATACGTCGTTTTGGCAATCATAATCAAGTTTGCCGGCAGCAAGTGGGTTTCAAAACTTATGCCCCCCGTCATCATCGGACCCACCGTCGCACTCATCGGTCTTTCTCTTGCGGGAAGCGCAATGGGCGACATCACCAAAGCAAGCGGCGCAACCGTCAATGCAAGTTACAACCTCGTCGCGCTTTTCTGCGGCCTTGTGACGCTCATCACGATTTGCATTTGCTCAACTCAAAAGAAATTTAAAATGGGTCGCCTCATTCCGTTCATTCTCGGTATCGGCGCAGGCTATGCGGTTGCTGCATTCTTCTCGATTTTCGGATATTGCTTCAATGTCGAATATCTCAAAATAGTAAACTGGCAACCCCTTGTAGAAAACTTTGCGGCACTCGGCGACAGTACGGCAAGCGTCGGCGCAAAATTCCAATCCTTCCTCAACTATCCTGACTTTGCACTCATCGAGGCTATCAAAGAACTCGCCACGGGCAACGTCAGTGAGGCAGTGCAAACCGCAACCGGCGGTGTTGCAACAACAATCACTTGGGCGGGTGTTGGCGAAGTCGTCCTCGCATTCGTACCCGTTGCGCTCGTCGTCTTTGCAGAGCATATCGCAGACCACAAGAACCTCGGCTCTATCATCGGTCGCGACCTCGTTGAAGGCGAACCCGGTCTTTGCAGAACCCTCCTCGGCGACGGCGTCGGCTCTATGGTCGGCACGGTGTTCGGTATCTGTCCCAACACGACATATGGTGAATCCGTCGGCTGCGTCGCAATCACAAAGAATGCGTCCGTATCCACAATCTTCCTTGCGGCTTGCATGTGCATAGTGCTTTCATTCGTAAGTCCTCTCATGGCATTGCTCCGCACAATCCCCGCTTGCGTAATGGGCGGTGTGTGCCTCACACTTTACGGCTTCATCGCAGTCAGCGGTCTCAAAATGTTCAAAGACATCAACCTTGGCGACAACAAAAACCTCTTCACGGTTTCCACAATCCTCATCGCGGGTATCGGCGGACTCTCTATCAAGATCCCGTATGCGCTTGCAGGTGACGGCACTGTGACGAAAGCAATCACCATCACATCCATCGCAACCGCGCTCATCCTCGGCATCATGGTTCACGCAATCATCGAAGCAATCGAGAAGAAGCAAGGCGGCGACGGCAATGAAGAAGAAGTTGAACAAGAACCTCAAAGCCTCATCACCGGCGCAGTCGCACCCAACGCAACCTTCGAGGTCGGCGTGGACGTAGTCAAAGCGGCTGCCGAAAAGGAAAGAGAAGAAGATGTTGTCGAGGAACTTCGCGAAGAAGAAGCGGTAGAAGAAACTTCAGAATCTTCCGATCAAGAATAAGTAATAAAACAAAAGGATATACCAAACACAAGAGGCAATAATATGAAAGAATACGACAACGTACACATTCTGGATCATCCGCTCATTCGCCACAAAGTGGCTATCATAAGAGACAAAAATACAACGACCAAACAATTTAGAGAGGTCATCGGCGAGATTGCAACACTCATGGCATTCGAGGCATTCAAGGACGTTCCCACTCAAACCATAACCGTCGAAACTCCGCTCGAAACCGTCGAACAAACCGTCGTGAAAGAAAACTCAATCGCAATCGTGCCTATCCTTCGCGCAGGACTCGGTATGGTTGACGGAATCCTCACGCTTTTCCCTGCGGCAAAGGTCGGACACATCGGTATGTACCGCAACGAAGAAACCCTCGAACCGCAAGAATACTACTGCAAATTGCCGCAAGGCATCGAAGACAAAGTCGTTATGCTCGTTGACCCGATGCTCGCAACCGGTGGCAGTGCCTGCGACGCAATCGCTCTTCTCAAAAAACGCGGCTGCAAACACATCAAGTTCCTTGCGATAATCGGCGCACCCGAAGGTGTTGAAAAAGTGCATTCCGCACATCCCGACGTTGAAGTTTACGTATCGACGCTTGATCGTCAACTCAACGAGAACGGCTACATTTTGCCGGGGTTGGGGGATGCGGGGGATCGCATCTTCGGCACAAAATAAGAGGCTCAAATAGCGAATAACTGCAGCAGAGTCCGCCTTCCAAACAGTCACGTACACAAAGTACGCTCCTGTCTGTCAGGCGGACTCTTTCATGTTCTTCATCTATTTGAGCCTCTCATTTGCAATAAAACCGCACTATTTGGCGAATAACTGCGATTTTAAGCGTTATTTTTATAATCATCTGTCAAAATGTAAAAAAATGCGTTGAAATACTTGACAAATCGCCTTTTCGGTGTGGAGGATAGATGTATGAAACGGCGGCGTGCTTTGATAATTTTGCGCTTTTCAAAAGTTAACCGCCGTTAAAGCGAAAATAAAAAGGAGCAACGGGCATGAACAACGAAATACCTTACAAAATATATTTGGCGGAAAACGAGATGGCGTCCGCATGGTACAACGTGCGCGCGGATATGAAAAACAAACCTTCGCCGTTGCTCAATCCCGCAACGCTCGAAAGGGCTACGCTCGAGGATCTTTCGCAGGTATTTTGCACGGAACTTGCAAAGCAGGAACTCGATGACGACACCGCCTACATCCCCATTCCGCAGGAGATCAGAGATTTTTACAAAATGTATCGTCCCTCTCCGCTTGTGAGGGCGTATTGCCTCGAGAAGAAATTGGACACTCCTGCACATATATACTATAAATTCGAGGGCAACAACACATCGGGAAGCCACAAACTCAACAGCGCAATCGCACAGGCGTACTATGCAAAACAGCAGGGGCTTGACGGCGTTACGACGGAAACCGGCGCAGGACAGTGGGGGACGGCGCTTTCGATGGCGTGTTCTTATTTTGGCTTGAGGTGCGACGTGTTTATGGTTAAATGCTCCTATGAGCAAAAGCCGTTCAGAAGGGAAGTTATGCGCACATACGGCGCAAACGTTACGCCGTCTCCTTCGATGTCGACCGAAATTGGCAGAAAAATCAATGCGGAGTTTCCCGGCACAAGCGGTTCGCTCGGCTGCGCCATTTCCGAAGCGGTGGAAAAAGCGACAACCACTCCAAACACTAGATACGTTTTAGGCTCTGTGCTGAATCAAGTGCTTTTGCATCAGTCGGTGATAGGTTTGGAAACGCAAACCGCACTCAAAAAATACGGCGTAAAAGCGGACATTATCATTGGTTGCGCGGGCGGCGGCTCGAATCTTGGAGGACTTATCTCTCCGTTTGTCGGCGAAATGTTGCGAGGAGAAGCCGATTACAAAATAATCGCAGTGGAGCCTGCATCTTGTCCGTCGCTTACTAGAGGCAAATATGCCTATGATTTTTGCGATACGGGTAAGGTGTGTCCGCTTGCAAAAATGTACACACTCGGAAGTTCCTTTATTCCGTCAGCAAACCACGCCGGCGGGTTGAGATATCACGGAATAAGCTCGATTGTTTCCCAACTGTATCACGACGGCTATCTTACTGCGCGTTCGGTCGAGCAGACCAAAGTCTTTGAAGCTGCCGAAACGTTTGCGAGGGTGGAAGGAATTTTGCCTGCGCCCGAGAGCAGTCACGCCATATGCGCAGCAATAGACGAGGCTTTGATTTGCAAACAAACGGGGGAAGCGAAAAACATCGTGTTCGGGCTCACGGGAACGGGTTATTTCGATATGGTAGCGTATGCAAAATACAACGACGGCGACATGAGCGATTATATCCCGACCGACGACGACATCGCAAAAAGCCTTGCCAAATTGCCGATACAGCCATAAAGGCTTGTTTTGAATAAGAGCCGATTGGGGATGTAGGGTAAATCCCCACCCGCAATTATTAATTATTGGTTATTAACTATTCATTACTAATTGCTCACAAACGTTTGACAATTCTTTTGCATTTTGGTAAATTTAATGTCGAGCCGCTCGAAAGTGGTTTTTAAGTCAATCAATGATTGCACCTATGTCGGCGAGACTGGTTAGAGGAGGTAAAAACAATGTACGCAGTAGTTGAATGCGGAGGCAAGCAATACAAGGTTGAGAAAGATATGCTCGTCAAGGTCGAGAAAATCGACGCTGAAATCGGCGACGTCATCGAACTCAAAACTCTTATGCTCGTCGACGACAACGGAAACGTTAAGGCAGGACAAGACGCACAAGCCGTAAAGGTCAGCGCAAAAGTCAACGCACAGGACAAGTTCCCCAAAGTTTACGTTTTCCATTACAAGTCCAAAAAGAACATCAGAAAGCGTCAAGGTCATCGTCAACCGTACACCGAGTTGAAGATTGTTTCAATCGAGGGTTAAGCGATGGTCAAGGTCAAGTTCTCAACACAAGACGGGAAGTTTGTGGGTGTTGAATGCTCGGGACATTGCGAGTATGCCGAAGAAGGCGCGGACATAGTTTGCGCGGCATTAAGTTCGGTTGTACAAACGGCGGTGCTTGGCATTATGCACATAGTGGGCGTGAACATAGCGTATGAAACCGACGCAAAAGACGGTTATCTGTACGCAATGTTGCCAAAGTCTATGACTTCTTCTCAATCGCACGATGCGGACGTGATTTTGAGAACGGCTTATCTAGGGGCGTCCGACCTCTATGAAAACTTTTCGGACTTTATAACATTGGAGGTAGAATGATTATGTTTATGAATATACAATTATTCGCTCATAAGAAAGGAACGGGTTCTTCGCACAACGGTCGTGATAGCGAATCCAAGCGTCTGGGCCCCAAACGCGCCGACGGTCAATTCGTTCTCGCAGGCAACATTCTTGTTCGCCAAAGAGGCACGAAGTATCATCCGGGCAACAACGTTTCAATCGGCAAAGACGATACGTTGTTTGCACTTATCGACGGCGTTGTGAAATTTGAGCGTGTTGGAAAAGACAGAAAACAAGTTTCCGTTTACGCACAAGAGCAGTAACAGTCAAAACGAAACCGCCCGAATATAGGGCGGTTTTTTCTATCGTAGGCGCGCGCATGCGCGCACGCACGCGAATACATGCGTGCAATAGCGCGCGTGATATATTGAATGCAATATGTTGCGCACTCGGCAATATAATATCTATGAATCAAATCGAATTTTCAATTCCCAAAACGCCGACGTTCGATGTGGGACAAACTCTCGATTGCGGACAGGTTTTTCGTTTCGTGCAAGAAGGCGATACGTTCAGAGTGTGCGCCAAAAACCATATAGCACGCATAACCGACGATGGTGACGAGTACGTTGTAAAGTGTGACGATAAGGGCTTTTTTGAAAAGTATTTCGATTTCGACACCGATTATGCGGCGATTCAGACAAAAGTCACGGACAACGGCTTCGTGTCCGATGCAATCGAGTACGGCAAAGGAATTCATATTCTTCGTCAAGACCCGATCGAAGCGATTTTTTCCTTTATCGTGTCGCAAAACAACCATATTCCGAGAATCAAGGGCATAATCGAGCGCATATGCGACTCTTTGGGCGAGGATATGGGCGAATATCATGCTTTTCCGAGCATAGAGAAACTCGCAAGCGTCGGCTCGGACTTTTATGCGAAGATAGGAGCGGGATATAGGGCGGAATATCTCGACAGAGTTGCCAAAACCATGCTTGACGAAAACATCGACGAGTGGAAAAAACTCTCGACTCCAGAACTTCGCGCAAAACTTTTGTCCTTGCACGGCGTAGGCAGAAAGGTCGCCGATTGTGCGTTGCTGTTCGGATTTTCGCGATTTGACGTGTTCCCTGTGGACACTTGGATAAAAAAAGCGTTCGAGAGCGAATATGAGGGCGTTTCGCCCGAAAAAATGTCCGATTTACTTGTCAAAAAGTACGGAGAAAATGCCGGTTTCGTTCAGCAATGGGCGTTTTATTTCGAAAGAGCAAAAAAAGTATAGACAAAACGCATTTTTTGTTATAAAATGAGTTTATCAATATAAAAAGACTATTACAAGTCCACTTTGTGCGACTTGAAAGAGGAGAAGAAGATTATGGCAGCAAGCAAAAAATATGTAGTTCTTGCAGACATCGAAAGCGTCAGAGTTCCGTTCAGCGTGTTTGAATCCGCTCTTGAAGAACTTTCCCGTATCGGTGAAATCGCAGCGTGCAAATTCTACGGATATTCCGCAAAACGTACCAAAGACTACGGCGAGTTCATCCAAGAAAACAGTTACGACGCACTTTCTGCACTTCCCAAGAAGAGAAAAGGCAAACTCGACCTTCGTCAAGTCATCGATGCGGCAAGACTTGCTCAATTCCCCAACATCGACGGTTTCTTCCTTATCTACGGAAACGGCGACATCACCCCGCTCATCGCTTATTTGAAAGCATACGGCAAAGACGTCGTTGCAGGCGTAATCGAACCCGACAAGAACTCCGTCCTTTGCAACAAGGTCATTATGCTTGACGCAAGAGCGACCACGCAAACCGTGCTCAACGCAGGCTACAAGAAGGTCAATGCGGCACCCGTCGCAAGGAGAGCGGCTCAACCCAAAGCGGCACCCGTTCAATACGCACCCGCACCGCAACCGGTTTATCAACAACCCGTGCAACCCGTATATCAACAACCCGTTGCGCCTCAACCTGCACCGGTTGCACCTGCAGCACCTGCACAAACTCAACAACAAAGCGAAGAAGCGGCTCAAATGGCATTGCTTCTCGAGCAATTCAACAAAATTATCGCAAGCGACAACTGAGTTTAAGAGAGTTAATAAAACCAAAAATCCCGCAAAAATGCGGGATTTTTATTATATTTTTCATC
>CAVFCJ010000045.1:0-10557 GCA_963620965.1 bacterium | reverse complement strand
CCCTCTGCATAAATTTGAGGGAACCCACGACGTCCGCTCCGCGTGGGGCAACACTCGGCACTCGCATAGATAGGGACATTTCTCTCATTATGCCACTGCGCTTTGTGCGCCAGCTTCGCACCCAAACGGCGCAGTCGCTTGTACTATCCGTCAAGCTCGGCGCTCCCTTTTCTCGCCGCCGTTGCGGCTCGTGTTCCGTCTTTACAATGCTTGCAATGAGCGTTGCCGCCTTTGCAAAACTATTTGATTTGTTTGGTTGCGACTTCCATTAAGGCGAGTTTTGCAAAGTCGGCAACGCTCATTACGCCCAAATCGCCGTCGGTGCGGTGACGGACGGAAACGACGTTTTGTTGCGCCTCTTTGTCGCCGACGACAAGTATATACGGCACTTTTTCAAGTTGCGCGTCACGGATTTTCTTGCCGAGTTTCTCGCTTCTTACGTCCGCTTCCGCGCGCAAGCCCATATCGAAAAGTTGATTGCGAATATTCGTCGCGACATCCGCCGTGCGGTCGGTGAGGGACAAAATGCGCACTTGTTCGGGCGCAAGCCACATCGGGAATGCGCCGTTGTACTTTTCTATAAGCATTGCCAAAGTACGCTCGTAACAACCTATCGACGAGCGATGAATTATTATCGGGCGTGCCTTTTCGCCGTTTTCGTCGATGTATATCATATCGAAGCGCGTAGCGAGCGAGAAGTCGATTTGAACGGTGAACAGCGTATCTTCCTTGCCGTGCACGTTTTTGCCCTGTACGTCGAGTTTAGGTCCGTAGAACGCCGCTTCGCCCCACGCTTCCGTATGCTCTATGCCGAGATCGGAAAGGATATTCTGCATTGCGGTTTCCACTCTGTTCCAGTCCTCTGCCGTGCCGACGTACTTGTCGGGATTGCTCGGGTCCCAGCGCGAAAAACGATAACTGACGTCGTTTTGAAGTCCGAGAACGCCGATAAGGTATTTTATGAGGTCCACCGCGCCTTTGAACTCGGATTCGAGTTGCGCGGGCGTGCAAATTATATGTCCGTCCGAGAGCGTGAACTGACGTATTCTCGTAAGACCGTGCATTTCGCCGCTTGCCTCTTTTCGGAATTCTATTGCGGTTTCCGCATACCTTACGGGCAAGTCGCGATAACTTTTGAGTCCGTTTTTGTAGATTGTGAATTGAAGCGGACAAGTCATCGGGCGCAAACACAAAATCTCGTCGTCAACGTCCTCGTCGCCGATATAGAACATCTTGTCCTTATAGTGATCCCAGTGTCCCGAAATGATAAAGAGGTTATTTTTGGTCATAATCGGGGTTTTGGTGAGTTGGTAACCGCGCTTTTGTTCCTCGTCCTCGACGAAGCGTTCCATAATCTGAATAATGCGCGCGCCTTTGGGCATCATAAGCGGAAGTCCTTGCCCGATATTCTCGTCGGTCATAAACAAGCCGAGTTCTCTGCCCACTTTGTTGTGATCGCGCGATTTGGCTTCTTCGAGTTTTTGGATATACTCGTCGAGATCTGCTTTTTTCTCGAAACAAGTGCCGTATATGCGGGTGAGCATTTTATTTTTTTCGTTGCCCTTCCAGTACGCGCCCGTGAGCGAGGTAAGTTTGAACGCCTTGATTTTGCCCGTAGACGTGAGGTGCGGACCTGCGCAAAGGTCGATAAAATCGCCTTGCTGATAAAAGGATATTTTCTCGCCTTTGGGGATATCCGCCAAAAGTTCCGCCTTGTATATCTGCTTCATCTTCGCGATACGCCCTTCCGCCTCTTTGCGAGTACATTCTATGCGGGATATGGGCATATTCGCCTTGATTATGCTTTTCATTTCCGCTTCGATTTTGCCGAAGTCGGCTTGGGTTATGGGCGTTCTAAAATCGAAATCGTAATAAAAACCGTTGTCTACGGCAGGACCGATTGCGAGTTGTACGGTGGGATAAACGTTTCTGACCGCCTGCGCAAGAATATACGCGCAAGTGTGGCGATACACTCGTCTGCCGTCCTCGTCCGCAAACGTAAGCACTTCAAACGTGCAATCTTTGTCCAAAACGGTGTCGAGAGAAGAAACGACGCCGTCGATTTTGCAAGCAAGAGCGTTTCTTGCAAGAGAATCGGAAAAACTCTTGATAGCGTCGAGCGCAGACGCCCTACCGTCGATAGAAATAATTTTGCCGTCTTTCAATGTCAAATTCATAGCAAGCCTCCGCGCAATCTGCCTTACCACAGCAGTACGCACAAAATAGTGAAACAAATTATAAATACGTCGGCGATATCTGTCAACGAAAAACCGCAAATAAAAAACCGTTGCTACATATGGTAGTGACGAACTCAAACAATGACAAAAAAAAGAAAGCGGCGTCGAAGCACGTTCAACGCCGCAAAAAAAGTTTTGATTGTTTACGCTTTGATGACGAAACTGAACTCGTGATAACGGTTGGGAAGTATCTTGTAGCGTTTCTTCGTGCAAGCAAGTGCAGGTACGTCGCCGCCTACGCCGCGTTGCGCACCGTCTATGCACACTTCAACCACGCCGCCGTGTTTGAGTTCGTGCGCGTGCGTCGCTTCTTCGAGTGCCTCTTGCGTGTAGTCGTGTACGCTGAATTCAAACGGCTTGTCGCAAGCAACGAACGTAAGTCCGTCCTCGCCGCCCACTTTGAGCCAACGCGCGTCGGTGTGGTTGCCGTTCTCTTGCGGAACGAGATAGTTATGCTCGAAATCCGCGATTTTGCCCGAATAGATACCGAGTTTTGCGGCGGCTTTTCTGTCGCAATAGTTCTCGTGAGGTCCTCTTGCGAAGAACGTCATATCGTCGGAAGTTGCAAGTCCCATTCTGAAGCCGTATCTCGGCAGCGAGAACATATTGTTCTTCACTCGCATAGACACTTTCAGTCCGTCCTCGCCCGCTTCGTACACGGTTTTGAGCGACCACATTTGCGGCGAGCAAGACCAGTCTATCACGAGCGACTTGTCCGTTATCGTCATATTCGACTTGACGAGGTGATCCTTGCAGGACTTGAAGTAGGTTTTGCCCAAGAGCGCGGTTGCAAACGGAGGAATTTGCGGTGATTTGTCGTTGTCGATTGCGGCACGCCAGAAGTTGAGCATAATCGGCGATGCGAGTTTTTCATTGCCGTCCACGACGATTGAGGAAATACAACCGCCGTTTTTGGACACGGTTGCACGCATTTTTCCGCATTCTAACACAATCTTTCCGTCCTCGTTGAAAACGGTTTTGCCTTGCGCGCTCTTAAACTCTTGCGGAACGTAACCCGTCAGGTCGAGTTGCTCGCAAGCCACGACATCGCCGTCCTCGAACACGTCGAAACTGCCCTTCACCACCGCATAGCAGTTGATTGCCACTTCGCCTTTGTCTTGCGGAATAGCAAACGGCATATCCACGCTTCCCTTTTCGAGAGGCTTGACGGAAGGCATATACATAGTTTTGGTTTCGGTCACTACGCCGTTTTGCAAAAGTTCGAATCTCAAAGCAAACTTGTCGAGATTTGTGAACATATATTCGTTCGCAAGTTCGATTTTGTCGCCCTTACGCTCGAATTGCACTTGCTGATAGACCTTTGCAACCTCGTAGAACGCCGGATTGGGGCTTCTGTCCGCGCTGACGATACCGTTGAACGCAAACGTGCCGTCGTTGGGTTTGTCGCCCCAGTCGCCGCCGTAGGTGTATTCGATGATGCCATCCTGATTTACGCGTTTTATTGATTGGTCGGCAAAGTCCCAGATATATCCGCCGCAGAGTCTGTCGTGCTTTCTGAAATGCTTCCAGTAGTCCTCGAAGTTGCCCAAACTGTTGCCCATACAGTGCGCGTATTCGCATTGAATGAACGGTTTGTTCTTGTACATTCTCGGTGTGAGCAAATGTCCGAGCGGCGCCCACAATGCCATAGAGTGAATATGGCATCTGTTGTTGGCGATTTCTTCCATTTGTTCCTCTTTGGTGTACATCTCGCTCAAAATGTCGGTAGTTTTGACATACGCGTCCGGTTCGTAGTGTATGGGGCGAGTGTTGTCGAGTTCGAGCGCGGCTTTTTTCATTGCGGGGAACGCTTTTCCGTTTCCGCTCTCGTTGCCGAGCGACCAAAAGAGTATGCACGCGTGGTTGCGATAGGTCAAAACCATATTCCTCATACGCCAGCACACTTGCTCGGTCCATCTCTTGTTCGAGCAAGGCACGCGAGTTGCAAGACCGTGCGTTTCGAGGTTGTTTTCGCACATAACCATAATGCCGTACTTGTCACAAAGTTCGTAGAAGTGGCGGCTGTTGGGATAGTGCGAGGTCCTTATGCTGTTGACGTTGTGTTTTTTGAGCAAAAGAATATCTTTTTCGGTGTACTCTCTCGGCACGGCGTGACCGAAGTCGGGGTGAAATTCGTGACGGTTTACGCCTCTGATTTTCAATTTTTTGCCGTTGAGGGTTATGTACGGTTGCTTGCCGCCGATTGACGGGATAATCTCAACCTTTCTGAATCCGAAATCTATCTCGCGCATATCGTGGAAAACGGTTTGCCCCTTTTCTTGCGACGTGAACGTAAGACGGAGTTTGTAAAGATACGGATCTTCTGCGCTCCAAAGGTGCGGATTGTTTATATTTTCCACCATCTTGACAGCCATAGACTCGTCCTCGTCAAGACCGAGAACCGCGAAGTTGCCCTCGCACACGCTGTTGCCGTCCTTGTCGATAAGTTCGATTTTTACGTCGGCGTCCGAAATCTCCACGCCCTTTGCGCAGTACACGCTTGCGTCAATCGAGAGTTTCGCTTTGGAATAATCCCCGTTGAACTCTGCGCGCGCGTACATATCCTCTATGCGCACGTCGGGAAGGAAAATCAAGTTGACGTCGCGGAAAAGTCCGGATATACGCCACATATCCTGATCTTCGAGATAACTGCCCGTCGTGTAGCGGTAAACGATGATTTTAAGTTCGTTTTCACCAACCTTGACGTAAGGCGTAATGTCATATTCCTGATAGTCGAACGTGTCCTCGCTGTATCCCACGAACGAGCCGTTGACATACACTTCCGCACCGCTGTTTGCGACAAAATTGACGTGTATGCGCCCCTTCACCTCGTCGAGTGAGAATGTTCGTCTATAAACGCCGCAATTATTCTCGTTTTCGTTGATGTGCGGCTTGCCCGTCGTTGCGATTGGGTGCGGATAGCGGATATTTGAATAAATGGGTTTTCCGTAGCCTTTGAGTTGCCAGTTGGACGGCACTTCGATTTTGTCCCACGTTTTGGGATTGGGGTCGAGAATCGCCGCCGACACGTAGTACTTGAAGTCCCATTCGCCGTTCAAAAGAATGGTTTTAACATTGCCGTTATTGTCGATCGGGAAACCTGCGCCGTGCTTCTTTTCAACATTGACGCAATAAACGTCGGGATTGTTGTAGCAATTTTTCATAATTTTTCTTCCTCTCACGGTAAAATTTATTGTTCGTCCGTAACGTAAAGTATTCTGTGGCAGTTGGGGCATTCGGCGTAGTCGCCGATGTTGCGAAGTTTTGACTTCGTGTCATTGTCAACTTCCATCATACAGCGACCGCAAAGGTAATTCTTGCTGTCGTATTTAACGAAAGCGGGCATTCTTTTCGCACCTCTTAAAGTGAGATATGTGTTCATAACGTTTTCAGGAATCTCGCCTTTGAGCGCGTTGAGTTGCGATTTGATTTCCACCACTCTCGGTTGAAATTTTTTGACAAGATTGTCGTATTCCGCCTTTGCGCTCTTGCATACATCGTTGGCTTTTACGCCCTGATCCCACGTCTTTTTGTAACTGTCATTGATTTGCTCGATCTTTGCCGCCGCGCCGTTAGCCTCTTTCTCGAGAGCGTTGATTTTGTCGGCGATGGAAGTCACCATTTTGAGATAGTGATCCGCTTCGTTTGCGTCTTGTACGTCTTCCAAAATGCCGTCGAACTCGTCGAGTTCCTCTTTGAGCGCGTCGATTTTATCCTTCATTGCGGCGTAGCCTGCAAGAAGGTCGCTCGCTTCGGCTTTGAGTTTGCCGATCATCTCGATTGCATTATCCAAACGCGATTTAGCAACGGCGAATTTTTGGCGTTCGTCGCTCTTTGCGACTTCGTTTTCGAGAGTCATAAGTTCTTGGTCTATCTTTTGGTATTGAAGTATCTTGTCAAATTTCATTGTATCCTCCGACTGTCTTGAACGGACAGTTTTGTTTTGCTTTTATAACTTTTACGCCGTTCGGCGCAATGATTTGTTCAAAAAGGTTTTGCACGATGATTTCGCTTGCGTAGTGCGAAAATTCGACGATGGGAAACTCGTCGTTTTCGGAAGCGACGTAAAGGTGGTGCTTAAAGTCGCCGCTTACAAACACGTCCGCATTCGCTTTTGCGTTTTCGTATGCAGAATCGCTCGCGCCGCCGCCGCAAATTATCATCGCTTTTTCGACTGTTTTATTCTTGTCGCCCGTGTATTTGACGGAATCGTCTTTGAGGGTCGCCGCAACGTGCTTCGCGAAATCTTCGAGGGATTGCGCCTTTATATCGCACACCACGCCTACGCCGTTCGGGCAAAGATTCTCGCCGCCCAAAAGCGTTGCGAGGGTCATACAAAGTCCGTTTTCGCACTCGTCGAGATTGGTATGCGCGCTGTACACCGTCAATCCGTTTTTGAGTACATCCCTTATAATCTCGCCTTTCGACTCGGCGGTGTTTATGCTCTTGATTGCCGAGAAAAAGAACGGGTGGTGCGTGACGATAAGATTGCAGTTTTGCGCTACCGCTTGTCTTACGACGTCTTTCGTGAGGTCGAGAGCAACAATAACGCCACTGCACTCGTCGTTTAGATTGCCTATCATAAGTCCGGGATTATCCCACGCCTCCGCCAGCGCGACGGGCGCAAATTCTTCTATCGTATCAACTATTTGTCCGTGTTTCATTTCTATATCCTTAATTCGAGGATTTCTCGTTTCGGCTTTTATTTGCGTTTTTGCAAAGCGTTTTCGAGTTTTGCGATTTTCTCTTTCAATTCGACGGCTTTGGGGTTTCGTTCGAGTATGTTTTTCATACCCTCGATTTCCTTGTTCGCAAAGAACGCAAAGTTGTCGCTCGTGTCGAAAAACGCTCCGTATGCGATTTGCTCGCTTGAAAGGGTGCTTTCGCCCTCGTTCGTTTTTACGATTGTGTACGTTTTGCCCGCACATTCGAGCATTTCGTCAAAAACTATCGTGTGTCCGCACTTCACTATCGCCGCTCTCACCTTTTCGGGGTGAGTGTTGGCAGACAGCAGATAGTGCGAAAAACGCTTGCCTTGCTCATTTGCTCGCAATATGATGTCGGATATTACGTCGCCGCCCAAGCCTGCGATAATGACGGTGTTGACTTCCCTATCCGCAACAGGTTCGAGACCGTTTCCGAGCCTCGTTGTCATAACGTCCTGAACGCCGTTTTCCTTTGCAAGTTCTTCGGCTTTTGCAAGCGAGGGTGCGGAAATGTCCGTTGCGATAACTTCGCTTGCTCTGTCGGTGCTTACGAGATAGTAGCCGAGTTTGCCGTGATCGCAACCGACGTCCGCAACTTTGCCGTAATCGACGAGGTTGGCAATGGCGGTCAATCTTTGGTCAAGTCGTATGGGCATCAGTCGAAATCTTTGAGTTTTTTGAGGCGGTTGGGATGGCGAAGTTTGCGGAGTGCCTTTGCCTCGATTTGACGAATACGCTCACGCGTAACGTTAAACTCTTTGCCGACTTCCTCGAGGGTTCTGGGGTGCGAATCGTCAAGTCCGTATCTCAAACGAAGCACTTTTTCTTCACGCGGAGTGAGCGTGTTGAGCACTTGAATGAGTTGTTCCTTGAGCATATTGCCCTCTGCGACCTCGCTTGGCGATTGAGAGGTGTGATCCTCTATAAAGTCGCCCAAATGGCTGTCCTCTTCTTCGCCGATAGGCGTTTCGAGGGATACGGGGTCTTGCGCGATTTTTTGAATTTCACGCACGCGCTCGACCGAGCAGCCCAGATACGCCGCAATTTCTTCCGCAGACGGCTCTCTGCCGAGTTTTTGAAGAAGTTGGCGAGTGGCTCTGACTTGCTTGTTTATGGTTTCCACCATGTGAACGGGAATACGAATGGTTCTCGCTTGGTCGGCGATTGCGCGGGTGATTGCCTGCCTTATCCACCACGTCGCATATGTCGAGAATTTGAAACCCTTTGTATAGTCGAATTTTTCAACCGCTTTCATTAGGCCGAGATTGCCCTCTTGAATGAGGTCGAGAAATTGCATACCTCTGCCGACGTAGCGTTTTGCAATGGACACGACAAGGCGCAAGTTCGCTTCGCTCAAAATATGCTTTGCTTCCTCGTCGCCCTCTTCCATACGTTTTGCGAGTTCGATTTCCTGATCGGCGGTCAAAAGAGGCACTTTGCCGATGTCTTTGAGATAGATTTTAACCGAATCGTCTACGCTCGAATCGATGATTTTGTCAAGAGCGATGTCGTCATCCTCGACGGTTTCTTCAACCTTTACGTTTTCGTTTTGCAAAGCGTTGAACACCACCTCCATATCTTCCGCAGTTGCCTTGAGGTGTTCGAGCCTTGCCATAATATCGTCTTCGCTTATTGAGCCTTTGCTCTTTCCGTAGGCGACGATTTTGTCAATCTCTTGTTTCAAAAGTTGTTCTCTGTCCACTTATATTCCTCCTCGGTGAATCAAAGTTTGTCGTTAATGTCTTTGGATTTAAATATTTTCTGCAAGCGGGATATTTCCGAAATACTCGCTCGCTTTGCTTCGGGGTCGGAAAGGTCGTTGTAGCCTTCCTTCAACTTCTCGAGGCGTTTTGCGATGTGCTCGTTTGCAAGCATAAGCACGCAGTCGTTGAAGTAGTCCGCCTCGCGTATGGTGTCGGCAAATTTCATATTTATGTCCAAAATCTTGCCGATTTCCTCGTTGTCGTAGCCGAATTTGCTGAACATCGAGTTCACAAGGTCGGTATTTACGGGCATGGTTTTTGCCCACTCGAACACATCTTTGTGTACGCCTGATGCAAGCCACTCTGTTTTTATGACGCTTGCGTCCGCAAACTTTTCGCCTTTGAGAATACGATTTAGCACGAATCTCGACGCACGAAGAGCCTTTGCCGCCTTTTCCTCGTCGTTTTCTTTGGGCTGTTCGGTTTTGGGCAGTCTTATCATCCCCGCCTCGTCCGTAAGCGTCGCAACCGACACGCCGCTCTTTTTTGAAACGATGTCTGTGTACACTTCTCTTTCTGCCCGATTGTCTATGCTTTTAAGCACTTTGAGCGCGGATTGAACGTATTTTGCCCTGCCGTTCACCGAGCCCAAATCGTTTGCGTCGGCGCAAAGTTTAAGTTTGTATTCGATGACGGGCAACGCCTCTTTCTGTTTTTTGAGGAAAGCCTCCGCACCGCCCTCGCGCACAGTTTCGTCGGGATCTTTGCCCTCATCGAGAGATATTACTTTGACGTTTTGCACAAATTTTGTGAGAATATCCACGTTGCGTATCGTCGCTTTTTTGCCTGCGCCGTCGCCGTCGTAGCAAACATACAGATTTTCCGTCATACGCGACAACTCTCTCGCCTGCCCGTCGGTGAGTGCGGTTCCCATACAAGCAACCGCATTCTTTATGCCCGCCGCGCCGAGCGATATTACATCCATATACCCCTCGACCAAAACGAGTTCCTTGTACGCAACGCCATTGAGTTTTTTGTCGCGTTTTATGAAGTTGATTCCGTATATCGTGCGTCCTTTGTCAAACAGTGTGGTATTTGTTGAGTTTTTGTATTTTGCAACATCCTGCTCGCCGTGATAGATACGTCCGCCAAACGCGATGACGTTGCTCATGCTGTCCATAATCGGCACGATAACTCTGTTTGCAAAAGCGTCGTAGGGGCGCTCGGTGTTTGCGATAAGTCCGCATTCTTCGAGGTCCTTGAGCGAATAGCCTTTGCGGCGCATATACCCCACCATACTCTCGCCATCGAGCGAAAGTCCTAAACCGTAGCGTTTGCACACTTCGTCATCGAGACCTCTTGCGTGCAAATACTCTCTTGCATCCTTGCCCTTATTTTCATCGAGGAGATTGTTGCGATAATACCTCGCACAATCGCGCATAAGTTGCTTCAAAACGTCGCTATGCTCTTTCTTTTCGGCGTACTTGGGATCGAGTTTGACTTCGGGAAGTTGCATTCCCACTTTGTCGGCAAGCATTTTCACAGCATCGTAAAAGGACACCGATTCCATTTCCATCACAAACTTGACAACGTCGCCGCTCGCTCCGCAACCGAAACAGTGATACCAGCCGTTATTCACGCAAAAAGACGCTGTTTTTTCATTGTGGAAAGGACAGCAACCAAAATAACGTCCGCCTTTTTTCTGCAAGGGAACGTACTGCGAAATGACTTCGACGATGTCGCATTTATATTTGAGTTCTTCCATAAACTCCGGGGTAAAACCGCCTGCCATAGTGCCTCTAAAAATGTTTTCTACATATATATACGAACAAAAGCGGCGTTTTTCCTAAAATTTATTGAAAATTAAAATATTATAGAATAAAAAATAATATAAAAAACGGAATAGTTCGA
>CAVFCJ010000044.1:0-10991 GCA_963620965.1 bacterium | reverse complement strand
AAATCGAACTCATATGCTTCCTCTTTTTTCTAAAAAACACGCTATCGCGCGTATTATTTATAATATAATTATATTAAAAATATTAATCGTGTCAACGGATTTTTATCAAAAAATTGCAGAATCCGCCTATTTTTTGTCTATAAAGGCGTTTTATCGTAAAAGGAGGCGCGCTTATCTGTCTTTTGTGCGCAGAACGTAGCCGCCGAGCGAGAAGAACATATCCTCGATATTCTCATAGCCTCTGTCTATGTATTCGAGTCCGCAAACGTCGCTTTCCCCAGGTATTTTGAGTGCCGCGATACAAAGAGCCGCACCCCCTCGCAAGTCGCTCGCACTCATTTGTCCGCCGCTTATCATATACGGCGAATCGAATTTACCGCAACCTTCGATAATCGCGGTGTTGTTTGCTATCTTTATTCTCGCACCGAGTTTTGCGAGTTCGCGTGCGTGTGCGAAGCGGTTTTCGAATACGGTTTCGTCAATTACGCTTACTCCGTCCGAAAAGCAAGCCGCGCTCAAAAGTTGAGGTTGCATATCGCTGGGAAACAGCGGATAAGGCGCGGTCGATGCGTGCGTTGCGTGCATGCGCCCGTTGGAGCGCACGCGAAGATAGTTTTCATCGCCCTCGATTTTGCAGTCCTTGTTTTGAAGCACGTTTATCACCGCTCCCAAATGTTTTTTGTTTGTGCCGTATATCTGCACGTTGCCGCCGCATACCGCCGTCGCGCAAAGCAAAGTTCCCGCAACGATTCTGTCGCCTACGGGCGTAAAATTCGCGCCCGACAGTTCCTTTACCCCCTCTATCTCTACAACCGACGTACCTTCGCCGCGTATGCGCGCGCCCATTGCGCGTAAGCACTCGACGAGCGACACGATTTCGGGTTCTCTTGCGCAATTCACGAGCGTGGTTCTGCCCTTTGCCAAAGCTGCGCACATAAGCAAATTTTCGGTTGCACCGACGGACGGATATTTCATAATGATTTTCGCGCCGATAAGTCTCGTTGCCCTGCACTTTATGCCGCTTTTGTCAACGGTTATTTCTGCGCCCATTTTTTTGAGCCCGTCAAGGTGAATATCGAGGGGTCTGCTTCCTATGTCGCAACCGCCGGGAAGCAAGGTTTCCACCTCGCCCACAGTCGCCAAAAGCGCACCGAGCATAAACATGGACGAGCGCATGTCCTTGCAAAGTTCGTCGTCCACGCGCGGCGTGCGCGCCTGCCCTCGCACGATTATGCGCCTGCCGTCGCGCGTCACATCTGCGCCCAACGCGACGAGCATTTTCGTCATCGCTTCGACGTCGGTAATGTAAGGACAATTTTCGACAATCAAGTCCTCTTTGGTCAATAGTCCTGCGGCGAGTATGGGCAACACCGCATTTTTTGCCGCGTGAACTTCGTACGCACCGAAAAGTTGATTACCGCCGATAATTTTTAAGTGTTGATTTGACATAATTCCTCACATTTTGACGTTTGGCCGCGTTATAGTTTTACAAACGAAGTCGGTTGAAGATATGGTGCCGAATTTTTGGCAATGCTTTGCAATACACCCACCGCGCACAAGTACGCCACGAGCGAACTCCCCCCCCGCGCTCATAAACGGAAGCGGAAGTCCCGTCGGCGGTATTGCGCCGCATACCACCGCCATATTGAGCATTGCCTGTATGCTCGTCACTGCCGTTACGCCGAGCGCGAGATAGCACGAATATCTGTTTGATGCCGCTCGTGCGATTTTCAGTCCTCTCTTTGCGAATACGAAAAACAAAATCATAATCACCGCTATGCCGAATATGCCCGTTTCCTCGCCCACTATCGACAAGATGAAATCGCTTTCCGCAAAAGGCAAAAACAGGTACTTTTGCCTCGATTGAAACAGCCCTACGCCGAAAAGTCCGCCGCTTGAAAGCGCATAGTAGGATTGAATGAGTTGATAGCCTTCTTCAAGAGGCGACTGCCACGGGTCGAGAAACGCAAAAAGTCGTTGCATACGGTATGGTTCGACGAGTATTAGCGCAAGTGCGCCAAGCAAAATTGGCACAATCAAAAGCACAAGATGTTTTATCCTCGCGCCGCTTGCAAACAGCATCGCAAAAACCACCGCCACAACGCACAAAGTTATGGACATATTGGGTTCGAGCATAATAAGCACGCACACCGCGCCGCCCAAAAACAAGACGAACAGCACGTTGACAAACTTTTTCATATCCGCTTCGCTTGCGCATCTCGCAATCGCCATAACCATAAAAAATTTGGCGTATTCGCTGGGTTGTATAGTGAAAAACCCGAGATTAAGCCATCTTTTCGCGCCGTAACTTTCAACGCCCACCACGGGAATAAACACCATACCGAGAAGCGCAAGTCCGACAAGATACAAATGCGGCGAAAACTTTTTGAGAGTCGAGGAATTGACATTCGACAAAAGCACGCTTGAAAACACGCCGATAAGCAGTGCGACCGCCTGTGTTTTGACGTAATGAAAAGCGTCGCCAGTCTGCGTTTTTGCAGAGTAGCAAGAGGCGGAATATATGAACAACAGTCCCAAAAGGCTGAGCAATATCGCAACTAACGAAAGGACGTAATCTCCTCTGCCGTTTCCGATAAAGGAAAACGACGGAATCCGTTCCGCCTTGCCGAGTCTGGCGTATGCGTGTTTATTCGCGCGTGCGCTACCGCGCGCATACGTAGCGCCCGAGCGTACGACACTCGCATATGCACTCGCACTCAAGCGTGCGCGCTCGCTTGCGCTGTCGCAGTGCGAGCGCGCGCCTAATGCGTTTGCGCGGTTCATCTTTTCGAGAGATAATTCGCTATCTGCGAATCGAATTTTTTCGCTCGTTCTTCAAAGTTTTCGTACAAATCGAAACTCTTGCTCGCAGGCGAGAAAAGTATGCTTTCGCATTTAAGTTCTTTTGCCGCTTCGAACGCTTCGGATATTGCGCTTTCGAGACTGTCGCAAACTCGAATGTCGTCGAAACCAAAAGTTTTTGCCGCCCGATATATGACGTCTGCGTTTTCGCCTTGCGCCGTGACCGCTTTGACGTTGCTCGGCAAGTGGGAAAACAAATTTGCAAAATCCTCGCCGCCATTTTGTCCGCCGAGCATAAGCACGCAATCGTCCACGCTCGAACATGCGCTAAGGCACGCGGACACGTTGGTGGACTTGCTGTCGTTGTAGACATACACGCCCTCGGCAATCGCTATGAGTTGTCTGCGATAATGCGGACGCTTGAAGTCGGCAAGCGCGGAAGCCGTGCAGAACGCCGACACACCCTTTATCATGCACACGGCTACCGCCGCGAGCACGTTTTGAAGTTCGTTGCCCTTGAAGTCGATTTCCTCGACGGGTATGACGGGATTGCCTCTGAAACATACGAATCCCGACGAAATATATGCGCCGCTCGGCTCGGTATGCTCTGTCGAAAACGGCACTTTTTGAGATACCGCCTCGCAAACGACGTTTGTCACTTCTTCGTCGTCGACGTTGAACACGAGATAGTCGCTCTCGCTCTGCGCGCGAAAGATATTCGCCTTTGCGTTGACGTAGTTTTTCATCGTCGCGTGGCGAGTCAAATGGTCGGGGTTTATGTTGAGAAAAACCGCAATATCGGGCGAGAATCCCGCGCTGTTTTCGAGTTGGTAACTGCTAGCTTCGATAACCGCCGTTTCGGTTGCATCGAGTTTGTCGGCAATCGAGGAAAACGGTACGCCTATATTGCCTACGGCGTGCGAGTGTATTCCCGCCCTTTTGAGAATGTGATCGACAAGGAGTGTCGTCGTGGTTTTGCCGTTCGTTCCGGTGATTGCGATTTGCTCTGCAACGCACACGCTCGAGGCGAGATTCAACTCGCTCGTAACGGTTTTGCTTTCAAGCCTCGCGTCCAAAAGAAAATCCTTGTTTGGATTTACGCCGGGACTTAGCACAATCAAATCGGCGTCCTTAAATACGCCTATGCTGCTCGTGGCTCGCTCGCGCGTCGGGTCGTCGTCGTAAACTATCGCCCTCGCACCCTTTTCTCTCAACAATTCGTATGCGGAAATGCCGCTCGCTCCCGCGCCGTACACAACGACGTTTCTGCCGACAAGTTTCATATTGCCCTCGCAAATATCAGCGTCAGTGCGCCTCCTACCATACTCGCAACAAAGTATATCGTCACGATTTTAGCCTCGTGGTAGCCTTTCATCTCCAAGTGATGGTGAAAGGGCGCCATAAGGAAAATACGTTTCCTTGTGAGTTTGTAGTAAAGCACCTGCAATATAACTGATATGCCCGATACAACGTACATTATGCCCGATGTGACGATTAAAAGCGGATTTTTTGAAAAAATCGCGACCGTTGCACACGCCGCGCCCAAAGCAAGCGAGCCGGTGTCGCCCATCATTATCTTTGCCGGAAATCCGTTGAACACCAAATATCCGAGCAATCCGCCCAAAATAGACACGCAAAAAACGCAAAGGGATAAAATCTCTTTTGCGTAATCGCTCTCGCCGCTCTTTATCGCGTCGTCGTAGACGAAGTACAAAAGCATCGCAAACCACAAAAAGTACGCGACCGACGAATATCCTGCAAGTCCGTCCAGTCCGTCGGTGAGATTTACGCAGTTTGTCGTCGCGACGTAGGCAAGCACGACGAAAGGAATTATCCCCCAACTCATATTCAGTGTATAGGTCGTAAACGGCAAATTTATCGCCGCGCCGATGTCCTTTGACGCGTACACGAACCACCCCGCCGCAAAACTGAGTCCGAGTTGCCCGATTATCTTCTGATAGGGCTTCAAACCGAGATTGCGAGCGTAGCGGATTTTTATGAAATCGTCGAGAAACCCCAGCACGCAAAAACCGAACGTGACCGCTATCGCCACGAGTGAAAATCGCTGAAATTCCACGAGCGAAAACACGAGCGTCGGAAGCAAAAATATAAATCCGCCCATAGTGGGCGTTCCGCTCTTATACTCGTGCTGTTTGACATAGCCGAGAACGGTTTGCTTGGCTTTTAGTTTGCTCATTAGTTTTATGACGAGCGGCGCAACCAAAAGCGAAAGCGCAACCGACGCTATAAAATACAACAAAATCTTTACGAGCGCACTCACCTTGCGTACCTCGCAATCATATCGAAATCGCTGTACGGAATCTTTTTGCCATTAATTTCAAGATAGTTTTCGTTCCCCTTGCCCGCAAGTACGAGGGTGTCGCCTTCTTCCATTTCCGAAAGCGCGAATCTGACCGCTTCGGGTCTGTCGACGATGCACTTTACGTCCTTTATCGTCACGCCCCACTCGATTTGCTTGATTATATCGAAAGCGTCCTCGCTTCGGGGATTGTCGCTCGTCAGAATTATATAATCGCTGTATTTAGAGGCGATTTTGCCCATTGCCGCACGCTTGGTTTTGTCGCGCTCGCCGCCGCAACCGAATAATGTTATAAGCCTCGATTTGGTAATCGTTCTGGCGGTGGACAAAAGGTTTTTCAATCCCTCGGGCGTATGCGCAAAGTCGACGATTATCGTGCCTTTTTCGGTGTGTAAAACGGAAAATCTGCCCTTCACCGCTTTGATTTTTCTCACCGCGTGCATAATTTTTTCGCCGTCTATGCCGAGTTCGTAGGCGACGCTCATCGCCCCCAAAATATTGTATACGTTAAACTCGCCGAACAGCGAGGATTTGACGTCGATTATCTCGTCGTTGAGATTTGCGACGAACTTCACGCCGTCTATGTCTTCGACCACGTTCACCGCAAAACAGTCGGCAGGATTGTATAAGCCGTAACTTAGGGTTTTTATATCCTTTCTTCCTTCCAACCTAGACAAAAGTATGCGGCCGCTCTCGTCGTCTACGTTGATTATCGCCGTCTTTGCGTTGCCGTTTTCGAAATAGGACATTTTTATGCTTTGATAGTTGGAAAAATCCTTGAAATAGTCGAGATGATCCTGCGATACGTTCGTCAAAATCGCAACGTCCGCTTTGAGATCGCCGAGTTTTTCGAGATATATGGCGTGCGCGCTGACCTCTGCAATCACAACTTCCACGCCCCTCGTACGCATTTTGAAAAACAACTCGTTGAGTTCGTAAGGATCGGGCGTTGTGAGGCTCTGCCCCACTTTTTCGCCGAGAATATAGTGACCTTCAGTGCCGATAAGCCCCGTTTTTACGCCTGCGAAAGTCAGAACGGAATCTATATAATGCGCCGTCGAGGTTTTTCCGTTCGTACCCACGACCGCCACAAATCTCACACCTTCCATAGGGCGCAAAAAACGATTTTGACACACTTGCGCATACGCTTTGCGCACGTCGGATACAAGAACGTATTTTCCGTTTTCGAGTTCTTTTTGAGTGAGCGCGATAAAATCGCAATCTATTTCGCCAAGATGGTTGTTGCCGTCGTCGTTCACGCCTTCGAGGCATACGAACAAATCGCCGTCCTCAACCTTTCTCGAATCGATTTTTATCTCTTTTATTTCCGCGTTCAAATCCGCGTTCGTCTTTTGAATCTCTACGCCGTAAAGCAAGTTTTCAAGTTTCATAAGTTGCGTCCTCCAAGGGTTGATACACTCATAATAATGAGTGTAGAAAACATTATCAACCCAACCGCAATCTTAGACAAAAACGGAAAGTCTTTTCGCTTTATTCGGTCAGCAAAAGCACGGCGTTTCGCTTGTCCACTTTCACTCCCGCAAGAGGGTATTGTCCCGTAACAACGTTGCCATCGCCGTCCGTTTCGCAATACAATCCGAGTTTTTGAAGTTTGTTTTTCGCTTCGTTTACGCTCATACCCTCGAAGGACGGAAGGATAAATTCCTCGCCGATAATATCTTTTTCCTCGCCCGTGTACTGCGGCTCGATTCCAAGATAGGCAAACACGCTCTCGAATATGGCGCCCACCATAGGCGCGGCAACGAGTGAACCGTAATACATATACCCTTGTGGCTCGTCAACAATGAACAGCACACCGTAGTTTGCACCCTCGCTCACCGAAAATCCGAGAAAGGACGAGATATATTTCCCCCTTGCAATCTGACCGTTTTCGTACTTTTGCGCCGTACCCGTTTTGCCGAGTATCTTATATCCCGGAACATATGCACCCTTGCCGCTTCCCGTAGTGATCACTCGTTGCAAAAGTTCGCGCATAGTGTTCGACGTGGATTCGGATATAACCCTATCGCCGCCCGATAGAGAGTAACTCGCAATCGTTTGCGAACTTGACTTAATCTCGCTCATAATGTGCGGCGTGATTTTGATTCCGCCGTTTATCACGCTCGAAGTCGAAGCCAAAAGTCCTATCGGCGTAACCGCAATCGCCTGCCCGAAGCCTATGCGAGCAAGGTCTACGTTTTTGACAAGGTTTCTGTCGATAAATATGCCGCTCGTTTCACCCGTCATATCCACGCCCGTTTTTCGAGCAAGACCGAATGCGGACAGGTAGTCGTAAAACGAGTTCGTTCCCATTCGCAAAGCACATTCCATAAACACACAGTTGCAACTGCTCTCCACCCCTTGTCCGAAATCGATTGAGCCGTGACCTTTGGCTTTCCAACATCGGATTTTTTTGCCGTCCACCACTTTCGAGCCTGCGCAATAAAATCTGTCGCTCGTGCGCACTTTGCCCGAGTCGAGCGCGGCGGCAGAAGTCAGAATTTTGAACGTAGATCCCGGTTCGTATACCGTTGAAATTATGCGACTTTTGGAACTTTCAAAAAGCAACGTCAAATCGTCGCGCGGCACGTTGTTTAAGTCGAAAGACGGATATTCGCAAAGCGCGGCAATTCCGCCGTTTGAATAGTCCATAACTATACAAGCAACGCCTTTGGGATTGAATTTCGCAACCGCGTTGCGCACCGCGCCCTCGACTATGCTCTGTATGCCTGCGTCGAGCGTAGTCTTTACGTCAAGTCCCGCAACCGCAGGCAAATAGTATCCCGATTCCTTGCCGAGCGACCGCCCAACGAGGTCGGTTTCCGTCAAAATCTTGCCGTTTACACCCGTCAGATATTTGTCGTAATAGGCTTCGACTCCCGTCTGTCCGAATCCGTCGTTCGAACAAAATCCCAGCACTTGCGTCATAAAATCGCCGTAAGGATAATAGCGGTAGTTGTCCTCCGAATAGTAGATTCCTTTGAGCCCAGATTCGTATATTCTGTTGAGTTGCTCTTTCGTCACTTTCGTTGCGACGGTGACTTCGCTCGTGCGTTTTGAAATCTTTTCGAGAGTGCTGTCGTACGGATAGCCGAACACGTCGCACAATAAGTTCGCAACCGCCTCTTTGTCGGGTGTGTTGCTCGGGCGAACGTACAAATTGTATCTCGTGGACGTCGAGGCAAGCACTTTTCCGTTTTTGTCGAGAATCTGCCCTCTCGGCGCATCGGTAGGCACGTCGCGAAGCCATTGATCCACCGCTTTAACTTGCAAGAATTCACCCTCGACCACTATCACCGCAAACATTTTTGCAAAAATTGCCACAAACAAAAAGACCATCAGCAATAAAATTGCCGATAGCCTTTTTGTTGGATTATAAAGAAGATTGGGTTTTGTATGCTTTTTTGATTTATACGCGAACTTCATATTGAGAATCTATTGCAAAAGATTCCGTATTATTCGCTTCTTGGCTCGCTTTTATTTGCGAAGTGGGCGTAACCGCCTTGCCTTGATTGATTTTGGTTGCGTTCACGATGATGAGCGACGCAACAAGTGCGATAACTGCAAGATATACGCCGAGTATGATTTTGCCTTTCGTGTTGAGACGAGCGCGTTGTTTTTGTTCGCTGACGTTTTGTGTTTTTTGAGCTTTGCGAGCAAAAAGTCCCGTGCGCTGAACCGCTTGTTGAGCGTTATCCTCGAATACGGGCGTGTTGCTCATATCGGTGTGAGCAAGTCTTGCGTAAAGTTCTTGATCACTTGCTCTCTCGGTGTCCTGAGCCGTGAACTCGTAGAAACCTTGATGTTCGGGTACTGCTTGGCGAACTTGCGGCTGCGCATACTGCACTTGGTCGTAAGTTTGAACGGGCGCTTGCTCTTGATATTGAACGGGCGCGTACTGCGCTCTTTGTTGCAAATTGTCGTAGAAAGGATATTCTCTTTGTTGGTATTCGACGGCTTGCGGCGCGACATAGGGACGCGACGCTTCGTAATTTCTCACACTTTCTGTCGAACGAACTTCTCTTGCAGGTGCCATGTCGAAATTGTAGCGCGTGTTTTGAACGGGTTGTGCTTGCGTATATTGATTTGCGCGCGAAGTCTTGAAGTCTTCGTAAGAGGGAAAACTCTCAACGTTGCCGTTTGTGACTTCTCTTGTGTTTCTACCCAACAATTCGTCTAATGTGATTGCCATACCGTACCCCTTTTTAGATTATCGATTTTCTTTTTTAACCCTGATAGAACATCGATTTTCCCTTCTCTATAATTTTTTTTGTTTTATATCTTGTTTTTGTTTGTTATTCTTCGTTGTTTTTTCGCTCAATCGCTTACACTCGCTCGACAATTCTCAGTTTCGCACTTTGCGAGCGCGAGTTGTTTTTCATCTCTTCATCGCTTGCGACAATCGGTTTTTTGTTGATTAGTTCGACTTCCTTTACCTTTCCGCATACGCAAACGGGAAAGTCTGACGGACAAGTGCAAGAGAGATTAAGTTCTCTAAACGCCGATTTGACGATTCTGTCTTCGAGCGAATGAAAGGTGATAACCGCCATTCTACCGCCCTTTTTAAGTCGTCGCGCCATTTGCGTGATTGCTTCGTCCAAAGCGTTAAGTTCGCCGTTCACCGCAATGCGTATCGCTTGAAAGGTGCGCTTTGCCGGGTGTCCGAATTTCCATCTCGTCTTTGCGGGATAACTGTCCTCAACTATCTTTGCAAGTTCGAGCGTCGTCTCAATCGGCTTTTCCTTTCTCTTTGCGACGATGTTTCTTGCAATCGCTCTTGCAAGTTTTTCCTCGCCGTAATCGAAAAGGATGTTTGCGATTTCTCTTTCGTCGTATCCGTTCACGATGTCGTAGGCGGTGAGCGGTTGCTCTCTGTCCATACGCATATCGAGCGGTGCGTCTTTCATGTAACTGAATCCTCTTTCGGCATTGTCCAGTTGATAACTGCTTACGCCGAGATCGAGCAGGATTCCGTCAACCTCGCCAATCCCGAGCGAATCGAGTTCGGATATGAGGTTTTTGTAGTCGTCGTGTACAAATGTGACTTTGTCTTTGTACGGCGCAAGTCTTTTTGACGCCGCTTCGAGCGCTTCGCTGTCGCGGTCAACCGCGACGAGCCTTCCGCCCTCGCCGAGCCTCTTGACGATTTCAATCGAGTGCCCTGCGCCTCCGACCGTGCCGTCGACGTAGATTCCGTCGCTCTTGATTTTCAGTCCGTCAAGACATTCGTTCAACATCACGGGAACGTGTGCAAATTCCATTTGTTACACCCCGTACTTTTTGAGGTCTTGAATCATCTTGTCGATCTTGCTCGGATCGAGTACGCCGTATCTTGCGTCCCAAGCCTCTGCCGGCCAAACTTCGAGGTAAGTTGCCTTGCCGACAAAAACCATTTCTTTGTCGATGCCGAATTTCTCTTTTATGTTTTTGTCAAGAGAAACTCTGCCCTGTGCGTCTTCTTCAAGAGGTCCACTGAACGAGAACACTGTCGAAGTGAATTCGTCTGTGTTCGACGTATACGGATTTTGATTGATGAAAGGTGCAAACATTTCCTCGAATCTATCTTCGGGGACGATGTACAAACAACCGTTTTTGCCCGGGAGGTAATACGGATTAGAGCCAAGCCCTTCGCGGAACTTAACGGGAATCCTGAACCTATTTCTCTCGTCGAGTTGGTGACGAGCGTTTCCAAGCATAAATTTCGGCATTTGTTTTTCCTTTTTGAGGGCACTTCACCCTCTACGCTTGTTATTGTATAACAATATAAACGACTTGTCAATGAAAATTTTCCAATTTTAACCCAAAATTTTTTCAAGTATTTAGTAGACATTTTAGAAGTTATGCATTTTTATTATGTTCACAAGTAAAC
>CAVFCJ010000043.1:0-11559 GCA_963620965.1 bacterium | reverse complement strand
ACTATATCGACTCTTTCAGAGTGACGATTCAAAATGGGGTGAATAGTGGGATTCGCGCCGTTTGACCTATGCCGAGCGCCTCGCGCAACACAGGCACACATCTTTGTGCGTTTTCATACGACTTTTCGAAGGTCTGCACTATCACGCCGGTGCAGTCAAACAATTCACAGGATTGTTTGATTGTCTGCCCGTTCGAATCCGATGAAGTTATCGTCAGACTCAAACTATATCGACTCTTTCAGAGTGACGATTCAAAATGGGGTGAATAGTGGGATTCGAACCCACGACCTCCAGGGCCACAACCTGGCACGCTAACCAACTGCGCTATATCCACCATAATGGCGAGCCTGAAGAGATTCGAACTCCCGACACACGGCTTAGAAGGCCGTTGCTCTATCCTGCTGAGCTACAGGCTCATTGCATTAGACGCTCAAAGATGGGTTTAAGTTCTTATAATGGGGCGGGGATGGGAATGCCACACTTGTGAATGCAACATATTCCATTAAACCGCCGACCGTTTACGACAGGTTTTGTACGATGCGGCAATCTTGCTTTACGCTCGATGCGGACCGTCCAATTCCCGTCAAAGACGGTAATGGAGCGGGTGATGGGAATCGGACCCACGCAATCAGCTTGGAAGGCTGACATTCTACCATTGAACTACACCCGCACGGACTTAAATCGCACTTTTTGGGAGCAATCTATAATTCAATGCTTGACAATATTACCACATCGGCGTATTTATGTCAACAAAATTTAGATTAGATTTACGATTTTGACTGTAAATTTTCCGTCGTGGACGACGGCGTAAGCGTAAGAAGGCGCACCCGAAAGCGGCGAGCATATCGAACCCGAACATACGAACGTAATCCCTGCATTTTCATCGATTTGCGCAAAGTGCGTATGCCCGTAAAAGACGAGGTTGCAACCGAGTTCGCGCGCTCTCAAATCGAGTTCCAAAAGGCCGCGCTTGACATGGTATTTGTCGCCGTGAGTGAGCAAAATGCGAACACCGTTTATTTCGACGATTTCTTCGTCTGCAAAGTCATATCTATCGCAGTTGCCCTTTACGCCACGAAAACCTTTGTGGCACATAAAATCGCCGAGAGAACTCAATCCGTCGCCGAGAAAGAAAACGTACTTGCTTTCGTTTGCGATGTCGGTAAGACGGCTTGGAAGCGGCATATTGTGGCTGTCCGAAAATGCGACTATAGTGTCCATAATGTCAGTTTTTCTCGCTTAGTTTTTCAAGCATGGCGTGCAAAGCTCTGCCTCTGTGGCTGACGGAATTTTTTTCTACTTGCGATGCTTCTGCAAATGTTTTTTTGAGTTCGTCGCTATAAAAGAGCGAGTCGTATCCAAAACCCTCGCTTCCTCGTTCTTCGGTCAGAATCGAGCCTTCAACGCAACCTTTTGCGGTGATAAACTCGCCGTTTGGGTAACAAATGGTGATTACTGTTGCAAAATGTGCGCGTCGATTTTCCACGCCGTCGAGGTTTTTGAGAAGCAACCGGCGATTCGCCTTGTCGTCGTGTTCTTCGCCTGCGTAGCGAGCGGAATAAACTCCTGGCGCACCATTTAAGGCATCCACAATAAGCCCCGTATCGTCGGCAAGCGTCGGTATGTTGCAAATGTTGCAAATCGTGTGAGCTTTAAGATATGAGTTTTCTTCGAGCGTAGTTCCGGTTTCTTCGACGTCTACATCGATGCCGAGTTCTTTTAGTGAGAGCAATTCCTCAACCGAGTTCCCGAGAATCGCTTTGATTTCGCTGAGTTTATGAGCATTGTTGGTGGCTATTGCGAGTTTCATGATAGGTCCTTACATCTTGCGATTTATGGATTTTGCGACATTTATAAAATGGTCTGCGACACGCTCGGAATCGGAAGCGAGCGAGAGATATTGCGCGCCGACGTCGGGAGTGCAGTCGCCTGCTCTGAGCCTTGCGATGTGGTTTGCGCCCATCGTTTCGGTGAGGTCGTCGATGTTGTCCTCGATTTCGTTTGCTTCGTCAAGCGAGGACGAATCGCAGTTGACATACGCTTTCATAACCTTTTGGAACAAGTCGTCTATGCGGCTTTGAAGGTGGCGAACTTCTTGAACCGCGACGTCCGAAAAGGTTTGATTGGATTCCTTGAGTTTGTCGGCATATTCTATGATGTTTTCTGCATAGTCTCCAACGCGTTCGAGATCGGTTATGGTGTGGAACGTTGTTGCAAGATAGTTGTGGTCGGCGTCGTTCATTTCGAGTTTAGAGAGGTTGATGACGAATCTTGCGATTTCCCTGTTTAAGAAGTTGAGTTCGTTTTCGTTTTTGCGGAATTGCTCTATATCCGAATAGTCTAGAGTGCAGATAATGTCGCAGGCGATTTCGTAGTTGTGATGTGCGATTTCCGCCATATTGATGATTTCGTTTTTGGTCTGTTGAACGGCGATAGGTGGTGTTTTGAGCATATGCTCATCGATGTAGAACATATGTTCTGCGGGCTGTTCTTCTGCTTTTTTCTTGTCGGGCAGAATCTTGCAAACGAGTTTGACAGACAAGTTGGTGATCGGCAGCATTATGATGACCGTAACGACGTTGAAGATCGTGTGGAACATTGCAAGCTGCGTTTGCGGAACGCCGGGGAACATTTTTTCAAACAGATAGCCGAACGTAATGACTTTTGCGGGGTTGACGGCCTTTGAGATTTCGCGCATCATCATTGCGACGATCATAAAGATGACAACACCGGATATGTTGAACAAAAGGTGAAGAAGCGCTGTGCGCTTTGCGTTGGTGCTCGACGTAATACCTGCGATGATCGCCACGACGCACGAGCCGATATTGGAACCCATTGTGAGATAGATGCCTTGATCGAGGGTGATAAGTCCCGTAAACGCCATTGTGATTGCGACGGAGGTCATAACCGACGAACTTTGAATTATGGCGGTGAGAATCGCGCCTATCACGACGAGAAGGATGGGATTTGAAATGGAAGCGAGGAAGTTCTTGACGGAATCGAGAGCGGCAAAGACTTCCATTGACGCGCTCATCATATCCAGACCCACAAAAAGCATACCGAAGCCGGCGAGAATGCCGCCGATTTTCTTTGCAATGTCCTTTTTTGCAAAAGCCATCGTAAATGCGCCGATACCAGCAAACGTTGCAAATACGACGCCGGTGGATATCGAGTTTTCAAACATACCGAGAGCGGTGATTTGTCCGGTGATTGTCGTGCCGATGTTCGCGCCGTAAATTACGGTTGCGGCTTGCATAAGCGACATTATGCCTGCGTTGACGAAACCGATGACCATGACGGACGTTGCGCCCGATGATTGAATTGCCGCCGTTGCGATCGTGCCGATTCCGACGCCAACGAGTTTGCTCTTTGAAGTTCTTGCAAAAAGTTGTTTGAGTTTGTTTGAACTGACGGATTCAAGGTTAGAACTCATCATGGTGCAGGCGATAAGGAAAACGCCTATACCTGCTATGAGAGATAAAACTGCCGTTGCGATTTGGACGGGTGTCATAAACAAGTTGTATTTTGCACACCTATGTGTGCGTGTGGGCGATGCCCGTACGGTTTTGCCGTGTCTTCTTACAATCCAATTATTATCTATATCAATTATAAATAAAAATCCGATGATTGTAAAACGGAATACTCAACTTGTTCCATAATTAGACAAAAAGCACATAAAACACGATATGTGTTATGCATGTATGCAATACGATACGTGTATCAATATATCGAAAACGAGGCGAAAACTGCGGATTTGCCGCGATTTTGAGGCAAAAACGTAAAAATAAAACACGATTAGTGTAATAAATCGCGTGGAGTAGAGGTTAATTTTTCAAAATTTGCATACAATAAAAAAATACCGACTCAGGTTGTTTTGGATTGGTGGAACGGTCTGAAATCGTCGTCCTCGTGCAAATTGCCCGTCAAGTCGTTTTCAAGCAAAATGCCTCGCTGAACCGAATGATAACCGTATTTGGCTCTTATCTCGTCGAGGGTCTGTTCGAGTTTGTCGGCTTTGTCGCTTTGCTCGTCGAACAAACTCATTTGCATTCCGTCCTTGTTCTCCAGCCTTATTGCCGCAATCGTTATTGCCCGAAGCGGCTCGCCGAAGTTGTGTATTTTTTCAAGCAAATTTATTGCGGCTTTTGAGATTGCACCCGAATTTGCCGAAGCGGGCGAAAGCGGAATTTGTTTGGACGTCCATTGTAATGCCGGATTTTTTATTGAAAGCCCAACGCCGTTTGCCACGAGGTTGTAACTTCTTAGCCTGAGAGCAACCATATCCGAAAGCGCATATATGACGATTTTTGCTTCTTGCAAATTTTTTATGTCGCGAGGAGTAGTAGTGCCGTTTGAAACGCTCTTTGGAATTTGAACGTCGTAGTAAAGTTTGACTTCCTCCGTTTCGATTCCTTGCGCGGCGTTTACCATATTGTCGGCGACAATCCCGAAAATGTGACGCAAAGCGTCACGGTCGGCGTTTGCAAGTTGGCGTATGGTGCGAATGTTGAGTTTCGTGAGTTTTTCGGACGTCTGACGACCGATCATAATCATCTCGGACGGCGACATATCGCCGATGATGTCCATATAGTGCTCTTTGTCTAAAACTGTTGTCGCGTCGGGCTTTTTTAGGTCGCTTCCGAGTTTTGCGAGAGTTTTGGTGAATGACACGCCGACGGAAATAGTGAGTCCCGTCTTTTCTTTTACGATTTCACGCAACTTGTTTGCGATTGTAATGCCATCGCCGAAAAGTTTTTCCGAGCCCGTCACGTCAAGCCAACACTCGTCTATGCCGAATCTTTCCACTCTGTCGGTAAATTGCGTGTAAATTTCAAAAACTTGTTTGGAATATTTGACATATTCGTCAAAGTGCGGAAGAACAAACACTATATCGGGGCATTTTTGCCTTGCCGACCACAGTGTTTCGCCCGTCTGGACGCCCGCTTTTTTTGCGAGTTGATTTTTCGCAAGCACTATGCCGTGCCTTGCTTCGGGATTTCCGCATACGGCAAGAGGCATCCCGTCGTATTCGGGATGCAGTTTTTGCTCTACCGAAGCGTAGAAGTTGTTTAGGTCGCAATGCAGTATTGTTTTTCCCACAATTTGATTATACACAATTTTGCCTTGCAAAACAAGCGGTTCTAGTTTATAATATTTCATAGATATTTTTTAGCGCGGCGGCGCGCGAGGAGAGATATATGATTTTGGTTACGGGCGGAGCAGGCTACATCGGCTCCCATTGTGTAAGAGAACTCAAGGAAAGAAATATGGACGTCGTGGTTTATGACAATCTCGTCACGGGACACATCGAGTCCGTGCCTTCGGACGTGCCTTTTGTAAAGGGCGACATCTTTGATGTCGAACTATTGCGTTCGACGTTCAGAAAGTACGGCGTTGATTCCGTAATTCACTTTGCGGCGTACTCGCTCGTGGGCGAAAGCATGAAGAATCCCGCCAAGTACTATCACAACAACGTCGCAGGCACTCTCGCGCTTTTGGACGCTATGATTGCCGAAAACGTCAAGTATCTCGTGTTTTCCTCGTCGGCGGCGACTTACGGCGATTGCGGCGACGGTTTGATAACCGAAGAAAGTCCGCAACATCCCACCAGTGTGTACGGTCAGACCAAACTCATGATGGAACAGTTTATGCAGGACTACGACAAGGCGTACGGTCTCAAATACGTTGCGCTTCGCTACTTCAACGCGGCAGGCGCGCACAGAAGTGGCGAAATTGGCGAGGCTCACAATCCCGAATCGCACCTCATCCCCATCATTTTGCAGGTCGCAAACGGCACGAGAGATCACATCGGCATTTTTGGCGACGATTATCCCACGCCCGACGGCACTTGCGTGAGAGATTACATTCACATCACCGACCTTGCAGACGCGCATATCCGCGCCCTCGATTACCTCAAAAATGGTGGAAAATCCACTTATTACAATCTCGGCAACGGCAACGGATTCAGCGTCAAAGAGGTCATCGACGTTACCGAGCAAGTGACGGGACGTCACATTGAAAGAACTATCGAGGCTCGCAGAGCGGGCGACCCCGCAACACTCGTTGCGTCGAGCGAAAAGATAAAGAGAGAACTCGGTTGGAAGCCTCAATACGACAGCCTCGAAAGCATAGTTTCGTCGGCTTGGAAGTGGCATTCCGCTCATCCGCACGGCTTCGAGAAATAAGTTCCCCTTTCTATGAAATGATTTTTGACAAAGCGAGGCGAAAAAATGCCGCAGCGTTTTGAATTAAATAAATTGTAATACAAGCTATGTGACGTTTTCGTCGCATCGTACGTAACGTCGAATTTCGTTATGAATAAAATAATTTTCAAAAAAGAATTTTCGATGATAGGGAGTAGATTATGAAAGTAAGAAAAGCAATTGTACCTTGCGCGGGATTCGGCACGAGATTTTTGCCGGCGACAAAAGTGTTGGCAAAAGAACTGTTGCCGATTGTGGACACGCCTACGCTTTGCTACATCGTGGACGAGGCGGTAAAGAGCGGTATCGAGGAAATCGCAATCGTCATTTCTCCTCAAAAAGAGAGTATAAAACGCCTTTTCGAGCCTAACGTCGCACTTAACGAGCAGTTGTCTGTGTGCGGCAAAACAGAGGAGTTTGCTATTGCAAACAGGGACTACGGCGCAAAAATATCCTTCGTGGTGCAAAGGACTATGAACGGCAACGCAAACGCTGTCAAAATCTGCGAGGATTTTGCAAACGGCGAGCCTGTGGCGGTGCTGTTCGGCGACGATTTGATGTACGTAGGCGAGGGCGAAAGACCTGTCACGAAGCAACTTATCGACGCATATTACGCAACGGGCGGTGCAACAATCGTGGGCTGTCAGCGCACGAGCGAGGAAGTTGCAAGACGTTGCGGCGTTATGATAAAAAAGCAGGAAATCGACGAAAAAACAACCTTGCTCGACGGCATAATCGAAAAGCCGAAGGGCGAGTTGCCAAGCGAACTCGTATCTCTCGGCAGATTCGTGCTTGCGCCGTCCATATTCGAGGCAATCGAGCGCACTCCATATGTGAACGGCGAGGCGTATTTGTCGGACGCAATCGGCATTCTCGCAAAAGAAAAGGCGGTTTGCGCATACGAGTTTTCTGCGCGCCGCTACGACGTCGGCAACAAGGAAGGCTATCTCGAAGCGACTGTCGAATATGCGCTCCGAAATAAAGACCTAAAAGATGAATTTTGGGAATATATAAAACAAAATTTTTGAAAATAGGCGGTTAGAATATCGATTTTGCCGTAAATTTTCAAAATACTGAATAAAAATAGACAGACACAAGACAAAACCGACGTTTTGGAAGGGAAAGAGTATGCAAAGGACTTGCGACATCTGCGGCAATAGAGAGGCGACTCTTTTTGAAAGCGTGATTATAGACAATAATCCCGTCGAGTACGGCTATTGTCGCGAGTGCTACGAAAACGCTTTGAAAGGTGGAAAAAATCCGCACGAAGAAGCGAATTTCAGACTTTTTCGCCGAGATAAAGAATGTAAAATTTGCGGATATACGGTTGAAGATTTTGAAAAAAACTTCCTTTTCGGTTGTGCGAATTGCTATTCTCAAATGCGAAAAATTGCGCTCGACGCGGCAGTCAAGGCGCAAGGCGTAAACGCCGAGTTTTTGCACGCTCACACCCCGAAAAACACCGTTTCGACAATACTCGATTTGAAAGGCTCACACGGCGCATACGATGTCCGAAGCGATAATCTAAACGACAATTTTGAGCGTTTTGACGAAATCAACTCGCAATCGGGCGCAAACGGCGAACTTTTGAAGTCGGCAAAGGATTGCACAATAAACGAACTTGTCAAAAACAACGTAGTTTCCTCTCGCGTGCGTCTTGCAAGAAATGTTACGGGGCTTGAATTTCCTCGCAATATCAAGATGACCGACCAGCGAGTCGTAGACTTAATGAACGGCGCGTATGCGGCGACGCAAGGAGTGTTCGAGGCAAGGCTTTTGCCTATGAACAAACTCAAAAAAGAGCAGAAAAAGGCGCTTATAGAGCGACATTTGATATCCCTTGCTCTTGCAAACAACACGCAAAACGGCGCGGCAATCGTCGAGGGCGACAAAAAATTCGGTATATCCGTGATGATAAACGAGGAGGACCACATAAGGGAGCAATGCGTCGAGGAAGGATTCAACCTTAAACTTGCATACGAAAGACTGCGTGTTTATGACGAAAGGCTCTTGCACACCTTGCCGATCGCATACGATCCGCAACTCGGTTTTTTGACGGCGTGTCCGACCAATCTCGGCACGGGTATGAGGGCTTCTTGCATGTTGTTTTTGCCTGCGTTGAAACGTGCGGGCGCAATCGAGGACGCGCTCAAAACCTTCAAGAGCGAATTCGGATTGACGGTCAGAGGCGTGTACGGCGAGGGAAGCGAAGCGGCTTACGATATGTATCAAATATCCAACTCTCGAACGCTCGGCGTAAGCGAGGACGAGATTATTTCGCAGGTCGAACAAGCGGTTGCGAGAATGTGCTATTGCGAACGCGTCGCGCTCGAAAAACTCGTCAAGGAAAGGCAAACCGAACTTTTAGACGGAATATCGAGAAGTTACGCCGTACTAAAAGGAGCGTATGCGCTAACTGCGCAAGAACTTATGAAACTGCTCGTCGACGTAAAAATCGGCGTTATACTGGGCATTTTGCCCATAAAATCCACTGCTATAACGGACGAAATGATATGGGCGTGTTCCGCCTCGTCCTTGCAGATTTTGACAAACGGAAGTTCTGAGGAAGAGGGCGACAAAATGCGCGCTCGCATAGTGAGAGAACTTCTGGCGGAGGAAAAATGATAACCTATTCCGACAACGCGCGACTCGTGCTTCAAAGGGCAAGCGAACTTGCCGTACGCACGGGCGGACTTGTTTGCACCGAACACATATTGTTCGGGCTTTTGGATGTTGACGGCTCTGCTGCGCAGAGATTGCTCAATCAATGCGGCTTATACGAGGACGACGTAATCCGCGTGTTTTCGCCAATGCCCACCCGCCCAAACGTAGAGATGTCTACAAGGGCGGCAAGAGCGGTGCAAAGCGCAAAAGACGTCGCAACGAGGCTCGGCTCGCAAGTTGTGGGAACGGAACATATTTTATATACGATTCTCGACGAAACCTCGTCGGTTGCAAGCGAGATATTGCGAGCAAAGGGCATCGATCCCGAATATCTGCAACGGCTTACATACAGTGCGATAGTGTCGAGCGGCGGCGGCAGGGCAGAGATGTGTCTTGCAAACGGAAACGAGGAAAGTGTAAACGATGTTTTGAGCGGTTACATACCCGATTTCTTCGGTGAAAGCGAAAAGAAAGGAGTCAATCGTCAAGAACAAAACGGCGGCGAAAACGCTTTGAGAAACGGCTTTGCAAACAATGAAAATACGTTCGGGAATGCCGATGATTTCTATAAAAATTTACGCAAAAACGACGAGAATTCCGACTTCGATTTGTCGAAATTCGGCACGGATTTGACGGCGAAAGCGCGCGACGGAAAACTCGATCCCGTCATTGGCAGAGGAAAGGAAACTGAACGCGTTATTCAGGTGCTTTGCCGCAGGACGAAAAACAATCCCGTGCTTATCGGCGAACCCGGCGTCGGCAAAAGCGCGGTTATCGACGGACTTGCCCAACGCATAGTTTCGGGCGACGTTCCAGACGCGTTGAGAGGCAAAATTGTGTTTTCGCTCGACCTTACTTCGCTCGTTGCCGGCACGAGGTATAGAGGCGACTTCGAGGAAAGACTCAAAGCAACGCTCAACGGTATAAAACAAAGAGGCAACGTACTGCTGTTTATCGACGAAATTCACACCATACTCAAAGCGGGCTCGAGTGAGGGCGGACTTGACATCGCAAACATCCTAAAGCCCATGCTCGCAAGGGGCGAACTGCAAACGATAGGCGCGACCACGCTTGAAGAATATCGCAAGCAATTTGAGCAAGACAGTGCGTTAGAACGCCGTTTTCAACCAGTTTTGGTGGAAGAACCGAGCGTTTCGGACACCATAGAAATTTTGCAGGGATTGAAGCCGAAATACGAGGCTCATCACGGCGTAACAATAACCGACGAAGCAATATCTTCGGCGGCGATTTTGTCGGACAGATACGTTGCGGACAGATTCCTTCCCGACAAGGCGATCGACCTTATCGACGAAGCGGCTTCGAGAAAGAAGATTTTTTCCTTTACTACGCCGAGCGAAATCCGTGATTTGGAAAACAAAATCAAGCAAGCAGACCTCGATTTGTGCGAGGCAAAACGCAGAGATAATTTTGAACTTTGCGCAAAATATAAGGCACTTCGCGACGACTATATAGAGCAGAAAGAAAAAGCCGAAATCGAGTGGAAAGAGAAGTGCGCAAACACCGATTTGTCCATAGGCGAGGACGAAATCGCCGAAGTGGTGGGCAATTGGACGGGAATCCCTGTAAAGCGTATCACCGAGGGCGAAAGCGAAAAACTCGTAAATCTCGAAAAGACGTTGCAATCGAGGGTAATCGGACAAGACGAGGCTTGCACGGCGGTCGCAAAGGCGGTAAAACGTGCAAGAGCGGGACTTAAAGACCCCAAACGCCCCATAGGCTCGTTTATTTTCTTAGGTACGACGGGCGTTGGTAAAACCGAACTTGCAAAGGCACTCGCAAGCGCGCTTTTCGGCGACGAAGATTTGCTTATCCGTGTGGATATGAGCGAGTATATGGAAAAGGACAGCGTGTCGAAACTCATAGGCTCTGCGCCGGGACTTGTGGGATTCGAAGAGGGCGGACAACTCACCGAAAAGGTGCGCAGAAAACCGTATTCCGTCGTGCTTTTCGATGAAATCGAAAAAGGACACCCCGACATATTCAACATTTTGCTGCAAATCCTCGAAGACGGCATACTCACCGACAGTCACGGTCGCACGGTAAGTTTCAAAAACACTGTGATAATTTTGACGTCCAACATCGGCGCGAAAGAAGCCGCAACGCCGCAAAGAACGCTTGGTTTTGCAAGCGAAAGAAGCGTTGAAAGCGATGGCGAAAGAGTGCGCCAAAGCCACATTCAAGCACTGAAAGGCGCAATGAAACCCGAAATTATCAACCGTATAGACGAAATCGTCGTGTTCAAAAAACTCGACAAAGAAAACTTGTTCAAGATTGCGGATTTGATGTTCGCCTCGCTTGAAAAACGCCTCGAATCGAGGGATATAACGGCACATATCACGCAGAGCGCAAAAGAGTATATCGTAAGCGAGGGCTACGACGCTGAATATGGCGCAAGACCGCTTCGCCGCACGCTTCAAAGACTCGTCGAGGACAAGTTGAGCGAAAAACTCATTCGTTCGGAAATTGCGGCAGGCGATAAAGTCACTATTGATTTTAAAGACGGCGCACTTGTGTTTGAAAAATAAATAATGTGTTCTTATAAGCACAATATGCCTATTCGCAGACGGAACACGAGCCACAACGGCGGCTCGCATATGAGCGCCGAACTTGACGAATAGTACAAGCGACTGCGCCGTCCGTTGGCCACTGCCTGGCGCACAAAGCGCAGTGG
>CAVFCJ010000042.1:0-12304 GCA_963620965.1 bacterium | reverse complement strand
GCCCCACGCGGAGCGGACGTCGTGGGTTCCCTCAAATTTATGCAGAGGGGGAACGACGGTTGGGGAAACACATGAGGAAGGGGGGAAGCTTTAATTAAAGTTATAGTTCGTTTGCTTTTGTAGAGAAAGAATAAAACGCCCCTATAATGTCGCATTTTGGACTTTATAGGGGCGTTTTTAATATTTAAACTATATTTCAGTGATTTAAGATATATTTTTCCAAATCGCTGAACCAATCGAAACGAAGTTCCTCGCCGTCGATTTTCACCGTGACGGGGAAGTGACAAAAAGCAAGCTCGCATAGAGCCTGCTTCTTGTCGTCGTACGTTTTGTTTTCAAATTCTATCGTCATATCAGCAGTTGAGAAGACGCCAAATCGACTTCTTGACAATCATCATAATGAGGTCAACAAGCCATACGATGTTGAAACCGAAAATCAAACGAAGAAATCCTGCAACGATTTTGCCTTCCGAAAATCTTGTGACTGCCCCGAGAATCCACGACGTAACGGGAATGATTGCAAGAATAAGACTTACAATGCGACCGAGTCCGAAATAATCGCTTTTACATTTTGCCATAATAAATCCTCACATAATTTTTTTAGGAATCATCCTACGTCAAATATATTAACACATTGTCGTAAAAATGTAAATATCGATTGAAAAATTATAGGCGTTTTTGTCAATTTTTTGCGATTTTTTATATGTTTTTGTTTCTTTCGTGACAAGCGTTCGTTAGGTTGTAGTTTGCAAAAAAAGTTTTTGAACATATATCAATTATTTTTCATTTGCTATTGAAAAAGGACGAGCGTTTTGATACAATAACCATATTAAGCATAAAGGGGAACAATTATGCAGGAAGAAACAAACGTATCGGCAGTTTCGAGCGCCGAAGTGACAAGTTCTTCGCAAGTGGGTGAAAAACTGTCCAATCGCAATCTGGTTATGTATGCGCTCGGCACGCTCGGCAGAGATTTTTTATACAATCTTTTCAACGGATATTTGCTGTCGTTTTGCATTTTTACGAAAAGCTTGAATTCGGCGCAATTCACAGCAATCACGTTTATTATCATTGCGGCGCGCATTTTTGACGCTTTGAACGACCCGATCATGGGTGGTATTGTTGAAAACACTCGTACAAAGTGGGGTAAATACAAGCCGTGGCAACTCATAGGCGCGCTTACGACGTCGGTTGTCATCGTGACGGTGTTCACGGTGCCGGCGCAGGGCTGGGGATTTATAGGGTTGCTTGCCGCAATGTATTTCCTTTTCAGTATAACGTTCACAATGAACGATATATCCTATTGGGGGATGATGCCCACTCTCACCAACAATCCGCACGATCGCGACAAATTGATGACGTTCACGTCCGTTTCGGTCGGAATCGGCGGCGGACTTGCCGGACTTATTATCCCGACGTTTGCTATGGGCGAAAAACCCGTCGGCGGCAATTCTACGACGGCATTTGGCATTATGGCTGTCGTTGCAGTCGTGTTGATGTGCGGTTTCCAAATGTTCACCATATTCGGCGTGAAAGAAAAGCCTCTCCCCAAAAATCTGATGAAAACACCGCCTATGAAAGTCAAAGACATGTTCAAGGTGCTTTTCAAAAACGATCAAATTATGTGGAGCGCACTGGTGATGCTCTTGTACAACGTCGGCACAAACGTCGTGGGCGGCGGTCTGGGAATGATGTATATATATTTTGACAATGCCTACAACGGCACGCTTTGGACGGTGTTCGGTGTGGGATATGCCGTTGTATCGACTGTGTTTACGCTGTTTTATCCTATCTTTTCAAAAAAATTCGGGCGCGATAAGTTGCTTTACTCGTGCGGGCTTGCGATCATCATCGGTTACGGCTTGTTGATGGTGCTTGGCTTGACTGTGCCGAAAACCGTGCTTTTTGAAGTGCTTAATATGAAAATCACCCTTCGCTTTGTCTTGACTTTCCTTGCGTATACGATTGCAGGCTGGGGCGGCGGATTTTATATGATTATGGTCATCAACATGGCAAACACCGTCGAGTACAACGAGTACAAGACGGGCAGGCGAGACGAGGGCTTGATTTTTGCACTTCGTCCCTTTACGGCAAAGATGGGTTCGGCATTGATGCAAGGACTTGTGTCGCTTGTTTACATTGTTGCCGGTGTGCTGAAATACACAAATCAGTTTGCCGACATAGACAAGGGGCTTATCACTGACCTGACAAAACAAGACGTTGTCGATGCTCTGCAAGCCTCTTCGAGCGGACAGCAAAGCACAATGATATTGCTTGTTTGCACTTGTGCTATCCCTATGGTGTTTATGGCGGTTGCGCTCATCATTTACAAAAAGAAATTCTTCTTGAACGAAACTAAGATGAACGAAATGATTGCCACAATCGAGGCGCGCAAAGCCGCCGAAGAAGCAGCCGAAACAGAAGATTCGCAAGAGGAAATTGCGGAGACCGAAAACGAATATGAACTCGTCGATGTCGAAACGCAAGAAGAACAAGCCGTAGACGAGAGCCTTGCCGTCGCTTCCGACAACTCGCAAGACATAGAAAACGATATTTAATAAATTAATTGCTCAAACGGCGTTGCAAGCGCAAAAATCATCGCATTAGCAACGGCAACACGCAAGTTTGCGTATCGCCGAGAGCCTTGCTCGATTTATTGCGCTACTACCGCGCAAGCTCTCTTTGCTCTCCCGAATAAGACGGACAAGAACTCAAACCACAATTCCGCGCGAGTGCTTGCTTGGTGAAGCGTGCCTGCGGCACGGTGATATTGCACTTTGTGCAGTTATATTGTTGCTATGCAACAGTGATATTGCACACTATGTGTGCAGTGAAATTGCGGCTTTGCCGCAGTTGCGGAAGATTCCAATCTTCCATATGTCATTCTGAGGGAACGAAGTGACCGTGAGAATCAAGCGTAGCGAAATGCGGCTTCGCCTTGATTCCCAGGCTTGCGCTCTGAATGACGAGTTGGTGGGACGCCCACACCCGATTAAAATTTTATATTTATGCGTGCAAAGCACGTTGCAACGATGTTGCTTCTCCACAGTGATTGTGCGCATTTAGCGAAAGCCTACGGCTTTAATTTGCACAAGTGCAAATGCAATCACTCCAAAAATATCATCGTTCGGAAACACTTGCAAGCAAGTTTCCTCACTCGACATTGACGCAATGACAAGCGGATAAATTTAATATTCCGCAACCCAAACTGAGTTTGGATATCATCGTGCAATATGCACGATTTCATCACAAAGTGATATCACCGCCATAGGCGATATCATTCATTTTTGCAAATAAGTGTGATTTTATAATTTAAAAATTACTACCGTTCTTCGTTCTTTACAAATGTCCCTTTCAATGATACAATTATGTAAAAATAATACTTACTTTAGGGTTACAGATGAGCAAAGAAAGACAAAAGTTAGGTTTGGTTCTCGAAGGTGGCGGCGTGAAAGGCGCATATCAAATCGGCGCACTTATGGCGATTAGAGAACTTATGGTTGACTTCGACGGCGTTGTGGGTACGTCCATAGGCGCGATAAACGGCGCGATATACCTCGAGGGCGGCTATTCAAAATTGTTCGATGTGTGGAACGAGATTAAAACCAACACCGTATTCGATTTAAGCGACGAAGAACTCGACGAATTGGACGGCTTGGATTTGCGTCCCGCAATTTTGAGAATAGTTGCGGAAAAACGACTCAAAACTTTCAAAATGCTCGAATCTTCCTATCTAAAATCTCAAAAGTTTTTTGAAACGATAGTGAACGAAGCGGACATTCGTGCTTCGGGCAAGGACTACGGACTCGTCGCTTTCAACATCAGCGATATGCAACCTTTTGAAAAGATGATGAGTGAAATCGAAGAGAGAAAACTTGTGGACTATATCATCGCGTCTGCCACGTTTCCGATTTTTCCACCCAAAGTCATTGACGAGAAAAAGTACATCGACGGCGGCGTTTACGACAATATGCCGATAAATCTGCTCACGAGGCACGGCTACGACAAAATGCTCGTAATCCGCACGAACATCGAAAGCAAGCAACCCAAGCGCAAAGTCGAGGGCGATCCAAATCTCTTTTACATCATTCCCAAAGAGGATTTAGGACCTGCGATGGCGTTTTCGAAAGCTCGTATCCACGCGTATATGCAGATGGGCTACGACGATGCGAAAGAACTGATGGAAAACGGTCTTGCCGAGTTTTTGCTCGGCTGAAATCGGCTAATCTCACACGGATTTGGCAATGATAAAATGTAGGTGAAATATGTCGCAAAACAAGATATTGCTTTTGGATTCGAACTCTCTTATGCACCGCGCGTATCACGCGCTTCCCAACCTCAAATCCTCGAAGGGTTTGTACACGGGCGCGATATACGGCTTTTTGAGCATACTTTTGAAGATAATCAAAGAGCAAAACCCCACCCATATAGCGGCGGCTTTCGACCTGCACGGCCCGACGTTCCGTCACGAAATGTACAAGGAATACAAGGCGACCAGAAAGCCTATGGACGAGGAACTGCGCCAACAAGTCGAACCGCTCAAAGACCTCATAACCGCTATGGGTATCAAAATCGTGAGCAAACAAGGCTACGAGGGCGACGACATTCTCGGCACGCTGTCCAAGCGGTTTGACGACGAGTGCATAATCGTCACGGGCGACCGCGACAGTTTTCAACTCGTAAGCCCCACAACGAAGATTTTTTGGACGAAGAAGGGCGTAAGCGACATCGAAGTGTACGACGTCGAAAGATTGCTCCAAGACGGATTTACGGTCGAACAATTCATAGACTACAAGGCGCTTCGCGGCGATACGTCGGACAACGTTCCCGGCATACCGAGCGTAGGCGAAAAGACGGCAAAACAACTGCTCGACACATATGGCTCGCTCGAAAGCATTTTGGCAAATGCCGAGCAAATTACCGGCAAACTCGGACAAAACGTCGCAAACAACAAAGAACTTGCTTTGCTCAGCAAAGAACTTGTAACCATAAACTGCAACGTACCTGTCGAGTGTACGCTCGACGAAATTGCTTTCACGCCCGTTTATTCGGGGGAAGTCAAGCAAAAACTTGCCGAACTCGAAATAACCTCGCTTGCAAACCGTATGATTTTCGACGGCGCGGAACAGACAACACCCGAAAAGAAAAATATCGAAAAAACCACCGTCATTCTCAAAACCGAGAGCGAGATAGAAAACGCCGCAAAGGGCGACAAAATCGCAATATTAATCGGCAAAGACATAGCGTTTGCAGTAGACGACAAAACCGAGTATACGATAAGTTGCGTCGAGGATTTGTTCAGCGAAGGCATAGGCTTCGACGACGCGCTCTCCGCACTCAAAAAGGTTGCGGCAGGCAAGGAACTCGTGTGCTACGACTATAAGAATTTAAGCAAGACGTATGGCTTCAAACAAGACAAATTCTTCGACATTATGATTGCCGCTCACCTTGTAAGAGGTAGTGCGCCGATAAAGAATATAGAGCAGGTTTTGGGTGCTGACGGCTATGAAACGGGCACGGTCGAACTGTTTGCGGAAAGCGAGAATTTGCGCGAGCAGTTGACACAACAAGGACTTAATCGTCTGTTTTTTGACGTTGAACAGCCGCTTTGCGTTGTTTTGCGCAATATGGAAGAAAGAGGCATTTGCGTTTCGGCGGACGTTTTGAAAGTGCTTGAAAAAAAGTACGGACAACTCATTGAGAGTTTGACCAAAGAAATCTATGCGCTTGCGGGCGAAACTTTCAACATCGCTTCGCCAAAGCAACTGGGCGAAATGCTTTTCGACAAACTCGGTTTGCCGCACGGCAAAAAAACAAAGACGGGTTATTCCGTAAGCGAGGACGTGCTTTCGAACCTTGCAAGCAAACACCCGATCGTCAACGCGGTGCTCGAATACCGCCACTACGCAAAACTTCAATCGACTTACGTCGTCGGACTTCAACCGCTCATCAACAGAAGCAAGATTCACACCGAGTTCAATCAGTGCATAACCCAGACGGGCAGACTGTCCTCGACAAATCCGAATCTTCAAAACATACCTGCCAGAAGCGACGAGGCAAAGGACATCAAGAGCGCGTTCGTACCGAGCGAAAACTGCGTGCTCGTGAGCGCAGACTATTCGCAAATCGAACTCAGACTTCTTTCGCATATGAGCGGTGACGAGCAACTTATCGAGGCGTTCAACAAGGACGAGGACATACACGCAATCACCGCTTCGCAAATTCTAGGCATACCCGTTGGCGAGGTTACGCCTGCGCAAAGACGTGACGCAAAGGCGGTCAATTTCGGCATTATTTACGGCATAAGCGGATTCGGCCTTGCCGAAAACCTGTCAATTCCGCAATATATGGCAAAAGAGTTTATCGCCAACTATTTTACGATGCACCCGAAGGTTCGCGCCTTTATGGACAAGAACGTTGAGGACGCACGCGAGAGGGGCTATTCGCTCACGATGCTCGGCAGACGTCGCAATCTTTCCGACCTCAAAGCGTCAAACTATATGGTGCGTTCCGCCGCAGAGCGTATGGCGATGAATACGCCGCTTCAAGGCTCTGCCGCCGACATCATCAAAATCGCGATGATAAACGTCGAAAAACGCCTTGCAAATATGAAATCCAAAATGATTCTTCAAATCCACGACGAGTTGATTATCGACGCGGCAAAGGACGAGGAAGAAGAAGTCAAAAAGATTCTGTCGTACGAAATGGAACACGCAGTCGAACTTTCCGTTCCTCTCGTTGCCGAAGCCACGAGCGCGACGAACTGGGGTGAACTCAAATGAGAATCGCGGTTATCGGCGGAATAGGCTCGGGCAAAAGCGAGGTTATGAAAATCGCAAAGGAAAGGGGATTTTTCTGCCTCAGCGCAGACGAAATCAACGCCGAATTGCTCAAAACGCCGTCGTATATCCAAAAACTCGCGGCGTTGTTTCCGAGCGTCGTTTCAAACGGCGTTGTCGATAAAGGCGCACTCGCAAAAATCGTGTTTTCCGACCAAAACGAGCGCAAAAAACTCAACGCGCTCGCGCACCCCGAAATTATGCGGGTTATATCCGAATGTAAAGAGAGTTTGCTTGCCGTCGAACTTCCGCTTTTCATAGAGGGCGGCGACGAGGCGTTTGACGAAATCGTATACGTCAGAGCGCCGCTTTTCAAGCGTATTTCACGCTTGAAAAAGGGCAGAGGAATGAGCGTAAAACAAGCGGTTTTGCGCATACGCTCGCAAGTTCCGTCCGCCGTGTTGAGAGCAAAAGCCACTATGATAGTGGACAATTCACGCTCTCTTTCCGCTCTACAAGCCCGCGCAAACAAAACTTTTAATCAAATTTTATCCAAATATAACAACAACCACTCAAAATAAACTTGTAAATCACGCATTTTCGTGATAACATACTATTAGTAAATAAGTTAATCAAATCCGCATATATTTGCGAGATTGAAAGGAGAAAATTATGATAAACGGCAAAACCATCGTCATCACCGGTTCGAACAGCGGTATCGGTCTCGAAACGCTCAAATTGCTTGCCAACGGCAGCAACAAAATCTTGGCGGTTGACTTGCGCACCGACAGAATCGAGGCTCTCAACCTCAAAAACGTGTTCCCGATGGTGTGCGACGTGTCCACCAAAGAAAACGTCGATTCCATCTTTGCGACCGCAACCGAAAAACTCGGCTCGATTGACATCTTCTTTGCAAACGCAGGCTTCCCGTACTACGAAACGATGAACTACGTCAACTGGGAACGCATCGAAGACATCTTCAAAGTCAACGTGTATTCGCCCATCTATACATACCAAAAATACGTCGAATATCTCGGCGGCAAGCAAGGTCAAATGGCAATCACCGTTTCGGCAATCGGCAAACTCGCAATGCCCGGTTATACGCTTTACAGTGCGAGCAAATTCGCGGTTCAAGGCTTCCAACAAGGTCTTCGCTACGAACTTCCGAGCAACGTATCCCTCACTTGCCTCTATCCGATAGCCACCGACACGGGCTTCTTCAAGAAAGCGGTGGAAGGTCAAGAGGGCAAAGTCATTCGCGAGCGTCCGTTCCCCGTCCAAAAACCGCAACACGTCGCAAAATGTATGGTCAGAGGACTCGAACACAAACGCAAATTCGTCAATCCGTCCAAACTGTTCTCGCTTGCGCAATTCTTGTTTGCAATCTGCCCGCCGATTAAGTGGGTGTATTTGAAACTCGAAAAGAACAAACTCGATCGTTTTGAGGCTCAAAAAGCGAACAAGTAATCGTTTTACAGCGCAAAAAGCGAATTAATAATCAAAATACACAAAAAGCAAGTCCCGATTCAAAGCGAATCGGGACTTTTCGTATCAACATTCACGACCTATTAGATAGTCGACGCTGACTTCATAATGGTCGGCAATAAGGATGAGTTGAGCGATACTCGGTTCGCTATGCCCCGATTCCCAGTGTGAAATTGCCATTTTTGACATATTCAAAACCCGTCCCAAATCTTGTTGAGATTCATTGTTTTCGCTTCTCAATTCTTTCAACCGCGCTTTGAAATCCATACTCAAATTGTAACTAACCTTGTTACGAAAATATTGACAGTAACAAAAATTGTTACTATACTATTAAATATAAACATATATGCACAATTAAATTAAAAACGGAGGAATACAAAGCAATGAAAAAATTGGGTAGAATAACGATTTTAACTTTGTTGCTTATCGTCCTTTCAACATTACTTTTCGTGGCTTGCGACAAAGACGCAAAAGAAAAACAAGTCCCCGTATACAAAGGGATGACAATCTCTCGCAGTTTTGCAAGCGCGTCGGCAACGGCGGCAGACGACGGCGAATACGTCGAGCCGATGCACGAGCCGGGGCATGTTGAGGGCGATTACGAGCATCGTGACGACGATTTCGACCAAAACAAGCCTTTTGACGATCCGAACGTGCCGAGCATAGACGACAAAGCGCAAAGCACTCTCGACGTAGCGGGCAGTGCGCAAAACATTTACTACGCGGACAAAAATCAAGACATTTACGTCACCGTCAAACTTTCAAACCCTGATAGTTACGAAATTTTGTCATTCACGCTCAACGGCAAGAAATATTCCAACTATATGTTTGAGGACGGCTCGGATATGGAAAATTTGGTGCTTAAAGTCAACGTCGGAAACGTGGGCGGCATTGTGGAATACACAATCGACGCAATCAAGTACGTTGACGGCACGGACATCAAAGACGTGCGTATGGACGGCGACAAAACGGTCAAGGCAGGCGTAAGAGCAAGCGACCAAACCTACGTCACCGTAACCAACGAGCAAAAAACGATGACGAGCATATCTTTCGACGCACAAGTCGTGGATTCATACTCGCTGATTGAAAAGAGCGGCGGATATGCAAAAGCGGTGCTTTACGACGGCGAAACAATTATTGCAAAAGACGTTACGGTCGGCGAAAAAGCGAGCGTAGTTTTCGATAACCTCACGCCCAACACCGTGTATCAATACGGCGTTGTCGCGCTTTACGACGATTTGAGCGGAAACGGCGTGCAACTCAACACTCTCTACAAAAAAGCAGTCTACACGGACACAATCGTTTTGTTCAAAGACGTGCAAATAGGCAAAGAAAGCATATCTTGGAACTTTGAATGGAATCAATCGTTTGCAAACAAGCAAATGAACGCAATTTCGCTTTGGCAAAACGGTGCAAAGGTGCAAGACGTCGACGTAAACGCAACGAGCGTAGACGGCTTGAAATCCAACAATGAATACACGCTCAAAGCAACCTACAAAAACGTTCAAAATCAAGACGAAACGATAGAAATCGTGTTCGTCACCTATGCAAAGGCTGTTCCGAGCGTTGAGATTGAAAACGTCGAATCCACGCAAACGGGAATTACGTTCGGATTGAATATCGTAGATACGGACAACGTGGGTGCAATCGGCAAAATAGAACTTTTGCACGGAAACGATACGCCGATTGTTGTAACAGATTCGGCGATACGTTCGTTTGCGAACTTGCTTTCAAACAACGATTATACGATTAGAGTGACGTACAACTACGACCTTAACGACGGCGTAGGCGAGCAACAAATCGTAAAAACCGCCGACATAAAGACAAAAGCGAAAGCAATGCCGAGCGTTGCGATAAGCGATTTTAGCAGCACTCAAAACACAATCGAGTGCGACGTTGCATATACGGACGTTGACAACGTCGGCAGTGTGACGGAAATTGCGCTTTACAAACAAGATAGCAAAGTTAACTCCATGCCGTTTGCAACGCACGTTTCTTTTGACGGACTCGAATCGGGAAAAGAATACAAGGTTGTCGTTGCATACAAATACGATTTGAACGACGGAAAGGGCGAACAAACGGCAACTTACGGCGACAAATATTCAACGCTTGTGGACAGCATCGTCGTGGACAGTCTTTCGTTGCTCAACAACAATGTTGTCAAACTCGGTGAAGAACTCAATTTGCGCGTGTATTTTACAAACAGTTCGGAAATCGAACTAACGGGCATTTACGTCAACGGACAAAAAGCGACGGTCGTTGGCGGCGATAGAATCGAAAGCGCAATTATCAAATTTGTGCCTACAACGTCGGGACTTTGCACGTTTGCAATAGACAGAGTGGACTACGTTATAAACGGCATTGAAGTCAACCAAGAAATCGATTCGAGCGTGGACGTCAAATACCCGATATATAAAGATATAGACTTGACGTATACGCCTGTGACAATAAGCAAATACGAAAACACGGGTGACGGCGTGTACATCAGTTTCGACAATGCGGACGGCTACACGATTTACAAAGTGAACGGAAGCGAAGATTTCGTTGTTTTGGCCGACGGCAAGATATTCACGAAAAGCATTTCGATTTCGAGCATAGAATACGGCTACGACAATTACGGTCATACAACGCAAAACTGCGATTTCGCAGTTGATAGGTGGAATGGTATTCACGAAGTCACCGCACTCAAACGCATATATACTGTTGAAGATTTCTTTGCAATGACGGACGGATATTATCTGTTGATGAACGATTTGGATTTGAGAAGCACTCAAACCAAAGCGCAAATCAAACTTACAGGTATATTTGACGCAAACGGACACACAATACGCGGTTTAAGCAATGTTGTGGACACCTCAAAATCCGAGTATTTCCATTTGTTCCAAAGAGCTGATATCTACTCGGGCTCCCCAAACGGTTCTATCTACGACGCAACTTTCAGCGAATTGTACGTTAGCGTCAACAGTGCAAGCGACTTATATGTCAGCCCGCTTGGCGACGTGCAACTTTACAACTGTACGGTCAACGGAGATATCGTGGTGTCTGAAAATGTTAGTGTGTATGGACTTAGCATCGCAGACGATTCAACCACATATGCACTCAACGTCACGATTGGCACAACTACGTCAACTCAAAAACATACGGCGGCAACCACGATTGCAAAAAATACGCATATTGTCGAGCGCGATGGCGCGTTCTATTTCGATTGCGATGGAGATAAAATATTGTTACAGTATGTACCAAAATCAAATGGCGAAACTGTTACAACAATCGAATTGCAAAATGATGTAAAAGTGATAGCAAAGTATGCATTCTCTGGTTGTAGAGGATTGACGAGCATAATAATTCCCGACAGCGTGAAGGGCATCGGCTTTGGGGCTTTTGATTATTGCAGTGGTTTGAAGAACGTTTACATAACAGATATAGCAAAGTGGTGTGCAATTAGTTTTGAGAATGAATGTTCAAATCCTCTAAATTTGGGTGCCAATCTTTATTTAAATGGTGCGCTTGTCACAGATTTGACGATTCCCGACGGCGTGACAAGAATCGGTAGGTTTGCTTTTAGTGGTTACGATAGTTTGGTAAGTGTTACAATTCCCGATGGCGTTACGAGCATCTGTAATTTTGCTTTCTATTCATGTGACAGTTTGGCAAGCGTTGCAATCCACGACAGCGTGACGAGTATCGGCGATGCGGCTTTCTATAGGTGCAAAAGTTTGACAAACGTAACAATAGGAAACGGTGTGACGAGCATCGGCTTAGGGGCGTTCTGTGATTGCACCGACTTGACGAGTATAACAATTCCTGATAGCGTGACGAGCATAGGTGAGAGTGCCTTCTATCATTGTAGTGGTTTGACGAGCGTTACAATCGGCAATGGTGTCACAAGCATTGATAATTATGCATTCTCTCAATGTAGTAGCTTAACAAGAATTGATTTCACAGACACAGTTGCACAATGGAATACGATAAACAAAGGCTCTAATTGGGACAATTCCACGGGATCATACAAAATTTATTGTACCGACGGTACTATAGAT
>CAVFCJ010000041.1:0-12320 GCA_963620965.1 bacterium | reverse complement strand
AAATTGCACCGACTAAAATTATCCAAAAACACAAAAATGCTAAAACAATAAGTATGTCAACAAGTTTTCCCATTATTTCCTCTTACGTTCTATCTGTTATTCGTAATTGTTTCTGATTTCTTTTTCATATGTTTTCCCCAAATTAAAAACGCAAAATCACGTCTTTTCTTTCCAATTTATATTCTTTTATCATCTTTTCCGAATCGATTTTAGCAAGGGTTGCAACGCCGATAAATACACTTTTCCCTCTCGTCTTCGGACATCTCATAAAAACCAATCTGTTGGGGAATTTGTACTTGTCTTTCACGAACTTCTCTCTATCCGAACAAGATTCCGTAATCTTGTTGCCCTCTACGCTGTTTTTCCAATCCGAATGCCACTCGTCGTTCAAATATACTATCCACGCAATATAATCGGGCATACCGTACTTATCCAACGAAACACTCGACCTCATATAACTTTCATAATGAGTTCCGAAAATCTTGTTAATCATTCCGACGTAATTGTCGCCGACAAAAGTTTGACCTTGTTTTAATACGATTTCACGCATTTTAATTTCCCCTTTTTGTAAAACAAATTGTGCACAAATTCTATCATTCCGCATAATAGATGTCACAATTGTTAGGTTGTGCCTAATTTGGCGGACATTCTGTTAAGTAATGCCTAATATTGTTGATGAGGAAATATTCAGCAACGATATGGACGAATTAAGCGAAAAAATCAGCAAAAGATTGAAAGAGGAAATCGAACTGTCGGGAAAATCGAAAAGCGAACTTGCAAAAGCAATAGGCGTATCGAAACCGACCGTTTCGCAATACCTTTCGGGGCGAATTATGCCCTCTCTCGTCACGTTTGCAAAAATGTGCGCTTTTCTCGATTGTTCCGCAGACGATATTTTGAAACCTTAACGGCAGTTTCGCACGACGAAAAGAGAGAGGCGTTTGCCTCTCTCTTTTTAGGTTTTTCGGGATTCTATTCACTTCAACGCTCTGAAATACACAATTTTCGTGTCCTCCGCAAACGGTTCGGCAAGGTCGGGGTTTTGCGCCAAAATGTCTTCGGGCATTGCGGATAGAGCCGAACATACGTCAAGCATAGTGTCGGACGGCGAGGCGACGTACACGGACAATGCGGACGTGTTTTGCGCGCGCTGTGTGCCGACTTCCACCGCCGAGATATACGACGCTTCGAGCGGCGAGAATCCGCAAACCGCGATTGCGACGTCAAAGGTGATGTCAAACTCGCGTTCTCTGCGCACGACCGCGTCTATGCGCTGAATTTTGCAATCTACGCGCACTTCTTTCGAGAACGGGATTTCGCTTGCCGCCGAGATTGCAAACGGAAGTTCCGCACGCACGGAATTGTAGCCGTTTTCGTCGCGATAGATTATATCCGTATTTGCAACGCCCTCGACGATGAGGCTGTTTTCGTCGTTGACGTACGCACGAGTCGTATAGCACCTTGCATACGGCAGAGCGCACACCTCGATTGCCGCGGGTTTGTTGTCCGAAAGCGTAGCGCTTCCGCCCACGCCCTTGACGAAATAGCCGCAGCCGTCAAAGCAAGTATATTTTGCACTTTTGCGTTCGATTTCTGTTTGATTGGACAGCATAAACAAGTCGGACACGATTTCGGTTTTCGAACATCTGTACGCTTGAACCTTGATTTGAATTTCGCCTTCCACGCGAATGGTATTGTCGTCCGTCACGCCTTGAAGCACGATTTTGGACGATTTCAAAGCGGTGTAAAGTTTGATTGAGTCGCCCTCTTTTACGCCGTCGAGATTAAATTCTTCTTCGAGCGGAATTTCAAAAGTGTGTTGCTTGATTTCGCCGCCCTCGACGTAGGTTACGACCGAATAGACCGTAAGTTTTGCAGTTGCGCCGCCGTCCGTCGCAAGGGACTGGCGGGTTACGACCGTCGAAGAAAGTCCGAGCACGGATTCGATTTCGCCGCCCACGTTCTTTTCGTCGTCAAAGGGAACGACCACCGATTTTTGCGCGATAAAGGACGGGACGTAAATCTCTTGCTTTTGCACGTAGCAATCGTCCGCACCTACAAGCACCTCGATTTCGTCGCGTTTGATTGCCGATACGTTGACCTCGAGCACCGCCGTAAGCGTGAGCGTATCCCCCGCTTCCACGTCGGATTCGGATATAACGATGTCGCACCACGCGCTGTCGCCCTCAATGAACTCGCCGTCCACTCTCGCCGTAAAATCGGCGTTGTAATCCACGCCCTTCGGCGTTCCGTCTTTATCCAAGTACGCAAGGCGGAAATTCACTCTGCCGCCCACTTGCGCATATCCGTCCTGCGCGTCAACGCTCGTCGCTCGCGCGTCCACCGCCAAAGACAATACCTTTGCAATGTTGCTCATATCCACGTCCGTCGGCGAAAACTCGACAACTCGCTCGGATGTCGGCGCAACGTAAAATTTGCTGGCACTTATTTTTTCAAAATCGAACATAGCATTCCTCCGTTTCACCAAAAACATATTCAAACTTCTTTGCGTTTATGCGAATAAAATTTGAATTTTCGGCAACAATCGGTGTATGAGAGAAATAGGACAATCCATCGTAGAGGCAAAAGCCCGCGTGCAAAAAATAGTCGGCATACCCGTACTGGTCAAAATCAACGGTGGCAGAGGCAAATCTTCTCTCTATCACGGCAAAGTGACCGCGCTGTTTCCCTCGATATTCACCGTCGAACTCGAAGGCGGCGAAAAACGCACCTTTTCATACAGCGACGTCCACACGAAAAACGTGCTGTTTTTGAAAAACAAGGATACGGATTGATTAGGTTAATCAATAATTAATAATGAATAATTAATAATTAATAATTTTGGGTGGGCGTCGCCCACACCCGAAAAAAACCGTATCGTCACAAAATGCGCAATTTGATTTTCCTTAACTGCGGCAACGCCGCAATATCACTTGCGCAGAGCGCAAATATCGCTGCGTTAAAGGCGCAATTTCTCGCACGCAGAGCGCGCATATAACTACTCGTCGCTCACCGTGTACAAACACTTCAACACGTTCCTCATAATACTCCCCTTATCACGACGAACGACCGCCCAATCGGACGGCCGTTTGTCGTTTTATCCAATAATCATTCGGTTGTTATATTTTTCGAGAAAATGTCATCGCCTATAATACTTATTCACACCAATATTATTTGTGTAACTTGCCAAGAGATTTAACAATGCTTTCCCGATGGATTTTTCTGACCACTATATGTTGTGGTGCGGACGTTGCAAACACGATTTCCGGCAAAAATATTTGAGTGTGTTAGAATGCGGATTGCATTTTTACATATGCGGTTACATACCCCAAAACTGCCGTTTTCGATACACGGAAAGTGGAATTTGCAATTTTCGGCATTTTGCGACAAAAACACAATATGTAGTGTTTCTCAAAAAAGTTTCACACTTTATTTTGCGATTTGCCCTTGACATATTGCGTATGCTTGATATAATGAAAAGGCACATTTTCCAAGGGGGTTCAATAGATATGTTGAACATCAAAAAAAGAGACGGAAGTATAGTCCCGTTCAATCTAAACAAAATTAAGGTCGCAATCGAAAAGGCGTTCACCGCCGTGAACAAGAGTTTCAGTGACGACATCATCGATATGCTTGCGCTCAGAGTCACCGCAACCTTCAACGATAAGGTCAAGGGCGACGTGGTCAGCGTCGAGGACATTCAGGACTCTGTCGAGGTCGTCCTTATTCAATCGGGTTATGTCGAAGTGGCAAAAGCGTACATACTTTACAGAAAACAACACGAGAAACTTCGCGAGATGAATTCCACTATGCTCGACTACAAGAACACGGTGAACAATTATCTCAAAATCAACGACTGGCGCGTCAAGGAAAACTCGACGGTAACGTATTCCGTCGGCGGTCTTATCCTTTCCAACTCGGGCGCGGTTACGGCAAACTATTGGCTCAGCGAAATCTACGATGAAGAAATCGCAAAGGCACACCGCGAAGCGCAAATCCACATTCACGATTTGTCCATGCTCACGGGCTACTGCGCAGGCTGGTCGCTCAAACAACTCATAAAGGAAGGTCTCGGCGGAATCCCCGGCAAAATCACGTCGTCGCCGGCAAGCCACCTTTCCACCCTCTGCAACCAGATGGTCAACTTCCTCGGCATCATGCAAAACGAATGGGCAGGCGCGCAAGCATTCAGTTCTTTCGACACCTATCTTGCGCCGTTCGTCAAGGTTGACAATCTCTCCTACAAAGAGGTCAAACAATGCATACAATCCTTCATTTACGGCGTAAACACTCCTTCTCGCTGGGGCACACAAGCGCCGTTCACCAACATCACGCTCGACTGGGTCGTTCCCAATGACTTGGCTGAACTTCCCGCAATCGTCGGCGGCAAGGAGATGGACTTCAAGTATAAGGATTGCGCAGCCGAAATGGCAATGGTCAACAAGGCGTTCATCGAGATCATGATCGAGGGCGACGCCAACGGCAGAGGCTTCCAATATCCTATCCCCACCTACTCCATCACGAGAGATTTCGACTGGTCGAACACCGAAAACAACCGCTTGTTGTTCACGATGACGGCAAAATACGGCACGCCGTACTTCTCCAACTACATCAACAGCGATATGGAACCGAGCGACGTGCGCAGTATGTGCTGCCGCTTGCGTCTTGACCTTCGCGAACTCCGCAAAAAATCGGGCGGATACTTCGGCAGCGGCGAATCCACCGGTTCTATCGGCGTCGTGACAATCAATATGCCGCGCATCGCGTATGTGAGCAAGACGGAAGACGAATTCTTCAAGGAACTCGAACGCCTTATGAACGTGTCCGCTCGCTCTCTCAAAATCAAGAGAAACGTCATCACCAAACTTCTCGAAGAAGGGCTCTACCCCTACACCAAGAGATATCTCGGCACGTTCGGCAACCACTTCTCGACAATCGGTCTTGTTGGCATGAACGAGGCTTGCCTCAACGCAAACTGGGTTGGCAAGGATATGACACACAAGGAAGCGCAAGAATTCACCAAGAAAGTGCTCAACTTTATGCGTGAAAAACTCAGCGACTATCAAGAGGAGTACGGCGATCTGTACAACCTCGAAGCGACTCCTGCCGAATCCACTTCCTACCGCCTTGCAAAGCACGACAGAGAAAAATATCCCGACATCATTTGCGCAAACAGTACGGACAACGTGCCATACTATACCAATAGTTCGCACCTTCCCGTCGGCTACACGAGCGACATTTTCTCCGCTCTCGACATCCAAGACGAATTGCAAACACTCTACACGTCCGGCACGGTATTTCACGCATTCCTCGGACAACGCCTCGACAGTTGGCAAGCGGCGGCGAATCTGGTAAGAAAGATTGCGGAAAACTACAAACTTCCCTACTACACGCTATCGCCGACCTACTCCGTCTGCCAAGAACACGGCTATCTCGAGGGCGAGCAATACACCTGCCCCATCTGCGGCAAAAAGGCGGAAGTTTACAGCCGTATCACCGGTTACTATCGCCCCGTTCAAAACTGGAACGACGGCAAACGCGCAGAGTTCAAAGAGCGTAAAGTTTACGACATAGCAACCTCTCAATATCACGGCAAACACATCGACGAATTCGTGTGCGACGACCAAGCAACCGACGAAGTCAAACTCGCTCAAAAATCCGAAACGACCGAGCAATGCGCTTGCGCTCAAAAGGGCTGCGACGAAGGACTTTTGATCTTCACCACAAAGACCTGCCCCAACTGCAAAATGGCAAAGGCAATGCTCGACAAAGCAGGCATCGCATACACGGTTATCGACGCAGAGGACAACAAAGACCAAACGCTCGCATTCGGCGTCAAAAAAGCCCCCACTCTTCTCGTCCCCAACGGAAACGGCTACGACGTTTACGATAACGCAAGCAAGATCAAAGGCTATATCGAATCGAGAAAATAAAAAATAAACGATGGCGGTATGGCAACGGCCATGCCGCTTTTCTTTTTGAAAAAGCAAGAGGTAATTATGGACAAATTTGATATAATCGTTGTGGGCGCAGGCCCTGCCGGCATGACCGCTGCGCTCAACTGCCTCAGAGCGGGCAAAAGCGTTTTGGTGCTTGAGAGCGACAGTTTCGGCGGACAGATCGCATACTCTCCGAGAGTGGAAAACTTCCCTTCTTATCAAAAAATATCGGGCTCGGAACTCATGGACAAACTCTATGAGCAAATCTCGGAATGGGGTGCTCAAATCGAACTTGAAAAAGCACAATCGATAGTTAAAACGCCATTTGGATTTGAATTAACCACCGATTACAACAAATACGAGTGCAAATCCGTCATTCTCGCAACAGGTGTGAAACCACGCAAAATCGGCGTTGAAAGAGAGAACGAGCTCGTCGGCAGCGGCGTAAGTTACTGCGCGCTTTGCGATGGTGCGTTCTATTCGGGCGAGGACGTTTGCGTGATAGGCGACGCCAACACCGCCCTTCAATATTCCCTCGTTTTGAGCGGTTATTGCAAGAGCGTGCATATCTGCACGTTGTTTGACAAATTCTTCGGCGACAAGGCTCTTTTGGATCTCGTTCTTGCTCGCCCCAACGTCAAATACACGCACAATCTTTCCTTGAAAGAGTTTATCGGACAAGACGAGCTTTGCTCGCTTCGCTTTGAAAACACTCTCACGCACGAGGACGTAATCGTCGACGCAAAGTGCGCATTTATCTGCATAGGTCAAGTGCCAAACAACACCGCTTTTGCGAACCTTGTGGAGATCGACAAAGCAGGCTATATCGTTGCGGACGAAAACTGCTCAACATCTTGCGATGGCATATTCGTCGCCGGCGATTGCAGGACAAAAAAAATCCGCCAACTCGTTACGGCGGCTTCGGACGGTTCGATTGCGGCATTCAACGCCTGCGCATACGTCGATAAAGCGAACGGATAAAACCTAAGAATGACGCGGATGCTTCCGCGTTTTCTTTTTGAAACGCCTTTTTGGCAAAACGATTTTTATGACAATTCTTATAGACATTGACAACACCCTACTCGATTTCGACAAGTGCGCAAACGAGAGCATAAAAAATGCTTGCACTCGCTTTTGCATAGACAAAGCAAACGAAATTTGCGAGATATTCCACCCTTTCAACCTGTCGCTTTGGCAACAACTCGAACGCGGCGAATTGACAATGGAAAAACTGCTCGAAACAAGATTCAATTCCCTTTTTGAAAAAGTGTGCGTACAGGCGGACGGAATAGCGTTTGAAACCGCTTTCCACGAAGGACTTGCCGAAAGTGCGGTTGCGGTTGACGGCGCAAAAGACTTGCTCGAATACCTTTCATCAAAATACGACGTATACGTCGCAAGCAACGCTCCCCTCGGACAGCAAACCAAACGATTGAAAAAGGCGGGATTCAACAAATATATAAAAGGGTATTTCGTGTCCGCAGAGATAGGATATCTCAAACCCAACAAAGAGTTTTTCGATGCGTGCTTTGCAAAACTCGGCGAAAAGCCGCAAAACGTCTATATGATAGGCGACTCGCTGACCGCCGACATAAACGGCGCGCGCAACTACGGCATAAACACGATATGGTTTGACAAATACCGAACGGGAAATCAAGCCGATTGCGACTACACCGTCACCGATCTGTTCGAAATCAATAATATTTTGTAACAAGCAATATGCAATTTATCCGCGCTTAAAGCGGATATTTTTGTGTTTGAGCCAAATATTATGCAAGCACAAGACAACAGCGAATAAAATATAGAAAGGACCGCAAACGCGGCCCTTTTTTCACAGTTTGCTGTCTATCAAGGAGAGTAAAATCTTCCGTCCGTCAGTGAGATTGATATAAAACATATATCCCATCTCTTTGTCGAGATATTCCACATCTTTAACCTCGTCGATTTCCATCGATATCAACTCTCCGATTTTCGTCAACAGTTCTTCCATAGGGCGTTCTCCTTTGTTTTGATAAGTTTATTATATGCCCCCATTTGTACAATTTCAAGTCTTTGAGGACAAATGGGGGCATACTAATTTTGTAGAAAAATGTAGGAGTTTGTCGCAAAATGTCGGAAAATAACGAAAAATTGACTGAGTGCTTTGCAGAGCGCCTTTGCGACCTTATGCAAGAAAACAAAACCGACGTCGGCCGTTTTTCTCGCGATTTAAACCTCAACCCCTCTGCCGTGTACAAGTGGCTTAGGAAAGTATCTTTGCCGAATTTTGAAAACGCAATCGTGCTTTCCGACTTCTTCGGATGTTCGCTCGACTATCTTTTCGGACTCAAAGAATTGGACGTGCAGTACACGCCACACTCTCCCCTTTCGCCTTTTTCGGAACATTTTGAAAAAATCCTTTGCGAAAAAAGAATCACCGAGTACCGCCTCGTCAGACAAACGGGCATATCCCGCAGCAAAATCACTTCTTGGCGAAAAGGCGAGAGATTGCCGAGCATTCCGAGCCTTGTTTCGATTGCCACCGCCCTCGATTTGACCCTCGACGCGCTCGTTGGCAGAGATTGACGTATTATCGTTTTCCGATTATTTTACTTTCAACGTATAACTTGTACAGAATATGCACATTTTTACTTATCATAGTACACAATTTGTACAATGCAAAGTATGAAACATCAAATCGGCGAAAATTTGAAACTATTGCGCAAAAGCGCACATTTAACGCAACAGCAAGTTGCGACCGCATTGCACATATCTCGGGTAAATTACACGAGATACGAAACGAACGCAGTCAATCCCGATTTTGACACGTTGATAGCCCTCGCCGACTTTTTCGACGTAACGTTGGATTCGCTATTTAATAGGGATTAATTTTTTAATTTACACATTCCGTAATAAGTGCGAGATTCCATCATTGTAAACACCGACTACCTATAAAATAATGCGCCATTGAGATGAGTAACGCGAAAGGCACGACTTGAACCAAAACCCAGTGTACATAGACGTACACGATTTTGAGGCAAGCCGTGCCTAACAAAGTTAATCGCTCAATGGCGCATTATTTTGCTCAATGGCATATTATTTTATAATGATTGAGTCGCGCTCTGCGCCGACAGAAATATACTTAATCTTGCAATCAACCGCTTTTTCGATAAATTCGATGTACTTGCGCGCGTTGAGAGGAAGATCCTCATAGCGACGGCAAGAAGTGGTAGGGCAATTCCAACCGTCGAGGTAAACGATGTTGGGGGTTGCGACGTTGAGTGCTTCACCCGATGGGAACTCGTCGATTGTCGTGCCTTTTACGTCGTAACTGACACAGACGGGAATTTTTTCCATTGTGTCAAGAATGTCGAGTTTGGTGAGTGCTATTTCGGTTGCGGCTTGAACCATACAACCGTACTTTGATGCAACGACGTCAAATCCGCCGACTCTGCGAGGACGACCGGTTGCCGCGCCGTATTCGCCGCCTGCTTTGCGCAATTTTTCCGCTTCTTCGCCGAACATTTCCGCAGTGAACGGACCTTCGCCGACGCAAGTCGAATATGCTTTCATAACGCCGATAGCCTTTTCGACTTTGTGGTTGGGAATACCTGCGCCGACAGGGCCGTACGCAGTAATCGTGGACGAACTCGTCGTGTAGGGATAAATGCCGAAGTCAATGTCGCGCAATGCACCGAGTTGTGCTTCGAGCATAACGTTTTTGCCGTTTTTGAGGGCCTTGTCGAGATAGTAACCCGTGTCGCAGATGTAATCTTTGAGTGGCGTGCCGTATTTGTCGAACCAGTCGAGCAATTCTTCGACGGTGTAACCCTTTGCTTGATAAGATCCTTCTATCGTGAGGTTTTTCCACTCAACGATTGTTTCGAGGCGAGAGCGCAAGTATTCGGGGTGAAGAATGTCGCCCATACGAATTGCTTTTTTCATATACTTATCTGCATAAATCGGCGAAATGCCTCTGCGAGTAGAACCAAATTTCTTGTCGCCGAGTCTGTCCTCTTCGAGACAGTCTTGTTGCACGTTGTAGGGACAGCAAACCACCGCTTTGTCGCTGATTTTGAGGTTGTCGGGAGTAATGACGATTCCGCCCTCTCTGAGTTTTGCGATTTCCTTGCAAAGATGTTCGATGTCAACCACCATACCGTTGCCCATAACGTTCACTTTGTCCTCGCGAAGTATAGCCGACGGCAAAAGGTTGAGCACAAATTTGCCCTTTTCGTTGATGACGGTGTGCCCTGCGTTGTTTCCGCCTTGATAGCGAACGACGATGTCTTGTTGCTCGGAAAGCAAATCGACCATTCTGCCCTTGCCTTCGTCGCCCCAGTTGATACCAACAATGGATGTAAGCATATGTATACCTCAAAAAAATTTATTTCGTTTTATCTTCCGTCAGACGTTGATTGCAACCGAACTGCCTATACGGTTTTTGTTTCTTTCAAGAAGCGGGTCTATCTCTTCAAAAACGTATTCCTCAACCTGTTTTTCCGCTCTGCCCGTAAACGCTTTGACGTCGAGAACGGAATCGAGTTCTTCTCTTGTAAGGTTGAAAGTTTTGTCGGCGAGTATACGTTCCAAAAGGTCGTTTTCTTTGCCGTCGCACTTGACCGCTTGCGCCGCCGCAACCGAGTGTTGCCTTATCGCCTCGTGCAAAACCTGTCTGTCGCCACCCTTCTTGGACACGCAATACATAAGGATATTTTCGGTTGCCATAAACGGCAATTCGTCGTTCAAATGTTTTGCGATAATGCGCGGATAGAGGGTTAAACCGCTTATTATGTTGTTGTAAAGTGCCAGTATTGCGTCAACAGCCAAAAACGCTTCGGGGATTGCGATACGTCTGTTCGCGCTGTCGTCGAGCGTTCTTTCAAACCACTGCGCCGAAGCGGTAATTGCGGGATTCATAGTGTCGCATATGACGTATCTCGCAAGCGAAGCCATACGCTCGCTTCTCATCGGGTTGCGCTTGTATGCCATTGCCGACGAGCCGATTTGCTTGGACTCGAAGGGTTCTTCAACCTCTTTGAGATGTGACAAAAGACGAATGTCGTTTGAAAATTTCGTCGCACTCTGCGCAATCGAGCAGAGCACGGAAAGCACGTTGTAATCTACTTTTCTCGAATATGTCTGCCCGCTCACGGCATACGTTCCCTCGAAGCCCGTCTTTTGCGCTATGGCTTTGTCGAGAGCCTTCACCTTTTCGTCGTCGCCCTCAAACAGTTCGAGAAAACTTGCCGCCGTACCCGTCGTACCCTTGCAACCGAGCAAGCGCAAACGAGAAAGTTGAAAATCGAGATTGTCGAGGTCGTTCACAAGATCCTGAATATAAAGCGTCGCGCGCTTTCCGACGGTCGTGGGTTGCGCCGCTTGAAAATGCGTGTACGCAAGCGTTGCGAGACCCTTGTTTTTCATTGCGAAATCGCGAAGAGATTTTATGCAAGCAAGCAATCCCTCGCGCACAACGAGCAATCCCTCGCGCATTTGAATTATGTCGGTGTTGTCGCCGACGTAGCAACTCGTCGCGCCGAGATGAATGATAGGTTTTGCTTTGGGGCAAGCCTCGCCGAATATGAGAACGTGCGCCATAACGTCGTGGCGCACCTCGCTCTCCTTTTTCGTCGCCATATCGTAGTCGATGTCGGTTTGGTGCGCCTTCATTTCCTCGATTTGCTCGTCGGTGATGTCGATGCCCAACTCTTTTTCTGCTTCGGCAAGAGCAATCCACAACTTACGCCAAGTGCCGAACTTGAAGTCTGGCGAAAAAACGTATTGCATCCTTTTGCTCGCATACCTTTGGCATAGCGGAGATACATAAGAGTCCATACAACCTCTGACAAACAAAAAGTGTCCAAAACTTTTTTCAACCGAATGGTTAAAAAAAAATTGTGAACACTATCCGTCTGCATATTTATTTTCTATAAATATACTACCATCATATATTCGTAATGTCAACCTAATTGCACGCAAAAGTCACAAGTTTCGTGTGACGACTCCCGTGCAAAAGTCACAAGTCCCGCTCGCCTATTTTTATGCAAACAACATTGGTTTCAAACGGCTATTGGCATGCGAAAAGCATACATTTTACAATATGATTAACATGCAAAAATCGTAAGTGGTGTACGTCGATTAGCACGCGAAAACCATTGGTGTTGCACTTCGATAAGCATGCAAAAATCATTGGTTTTATGCAGGTAAATCGCATTTTTCAAAAAGCATAATTTTTGCGTTTTGTTTATAATCTCTTAATATCAATTTATAAATATCCAAATATATTGCATAAATATCGCAATTTTAATGAATATTTATCCATTTTATTTATACTCGATTTTTTTGCGCGAAATCTTTTGACTTTTGGAATATTATGTCTATAATCCAATCTATAAAAAA
>CAVFCJ010000040.1:0-12573 GCA_963620965.1 bacterium | reverse complement strand
GTGTAGGGTGGATTAGGCTGTTTTTTGAATAACGAGAGAATGTATTATTCGCATAATATCGGCTGTGAATCCGATTGCCATTGGTGAAAATGTGGCAAAAAAGAGCCTTTACAGAAGAGGACAGAAAGTGTATACTATATTTGAATAAAAGATAGATTGCGGCAAATGCAAGACGATCCTAAGATAGAGGATGGTTTTTTTATGTTTCACGAAACGGAATATGCAAAGAAAATACGGACGTTCTCAAAGTCTACAATGCAATTAATTATGAATTTGCTGACTTCAAAAGAGAACGTGGACAAAATTCACGAAATAGTGATATCGTGCAAGACAGAAGATGAGGCGGTTAAGCGGATGAAAACGGAACTGACCAACAAAAATATCTAAAAAGGAGCATAATTTATGGCAGAAGAACCATCGGAGTTTCAACAGAAGATACACAATTATTCAAAATCCACACTCGAACTGATGTCACGCTCGCAGACTTCCGTAGAAAATTTGCGAAAAACATATGAAATAGTGATGTCGAGCAAGACGGAAGAAGAGGCTGTTCAACGGATGAAAACGGAGTTGTCTAAGGAATAGAATAAATGTTCAGAACGTTGAAAAAAGTAGCCTCTGTATCCTATACGACACATGATCGTAGGAGCGATGCATCGGCTACAATCGATATTCTATGCCCAAAATCCCCAAAAGTCAATAGGCTTCTGTATTGGAATAAAAAACAAGCCAATCGATATCTGAAACCCCCGGGCTCCAATTGCCCGACAACCTCAATATGATTGACTCTGTTTCTATTATGCGTTAAATAACGCAAAAGTCAATAGAAAAGGCATAAAATTTTCATTGCGTTCAAATGCAACCAATTCCGAAGAGTGCAAACTTTCAAAAAGCAAATCGAGTTTTTCAAAGATAACAAAGTAGAAGTGATTTTATCGCATGACCATTTTTAAGTCATTTATCGGTCAAGATGTATATTTTGTTTTATAAAACCGACAACAACTCGGTTTTTCTTTTTGTTGTTTCGGCATGTCTAAAAAATATTGATAATGGCAAATATTGCTGATATGGACGCATTGTTTTCAAAAAACGTGGAAGATAAAGAGGTGTTTTTCAAGAAAATGCAAAATTCCGAAGGGGTTGTCGAAGGGCGTGTGGGAAACGCGGTGGGCAACGGTGGAAACGAGGATATGAACGATGCGTGAAAAGGCGAAGGCAATTTATGATTGATAGAATCGAGTATCAACAATACGTGAAAGAAAACGCGCCGAAATCGCCGATGGTGCGAACTTTGCTTGCGGCGTTTTTGGTCGGCGGCATAATTTGCTGTATCGGCGAGGGTATCGGTGATATTTTGCGGCTTATTTTCAAGGATATGAGCGACAAAGACGTTGCGATTTTTGAAAGTTGCATAATGATTTTTCTCGGAAGTTTGTTCACTGCGCTCGGACTTTACGACAAACTCGGACATTTTGCGGGTGGAGGTTCGATTATTCCTATTACGGGATTTGCAAACTCGGTGGTTTCGCCTGCGATGGAATACAATCGAGAGGGCGTGTTTTTCGGCGTATGCGCAAAAATGTTCGTCATTGCAGGTCCTATCATCGTGTTTGGCGTGGTTGCGAGTTTTATCGTCGGACTAATCGGCTATTTCGTTTATATATGAGGTGGCAAAATGAGGACTTTTCAGTTATCTAACCCTATATATCTCAAAAGCGGATTTACAATCGTAGGTCCGAAAGAAGGCGACGGAAACTTTGCGGACAAGTTCGACATCGTGCTTAAAAACGATATTTGGTGCGAAAAATCGTACGAGAAATGCGAAAGCAAAATGCACCGTGACGCCGTGAGCGGCGCAATCAAAAAGGCGGGATTGAAACGAGAGGATATAGATATTATGCTCGGCGGCGATTTGCTCAACGAACTTGCCGCAACGTCGCTTGCCGCGCGCAATTTTCCGTGCGCGTTTTTGGGACTTTACAACGCTTGTTCGACTTTCAGCGAAAGCATTATCGTCGGTTCTATGCTAATCGACGGCGGATTTGCGAAAAATGTCACTTGCTCGACTTCGAGTCACTTTGCGTCGGCGGAAAGACAGTATCGTTTTCCGCTCGAACTCGGCAATCAGCGCACGCCCACGTCGCAATGGACGGTTACGGGCGCAGGCTGTACGGTTTTGTCGAGCGAAAAGCCGCATATGATGAACGAAAGAGTGTACGAGGACGATATTATTGCCATCGATGAAAATATGAATATCGACCAAAAGACGCTCGAAAAGTACAAAAAGAGCATCGAAAAGCAGAAAAAAGTCATAGATAAAGAAAAATCGAACATCGTTGAGGACAATTTCGAGAGAGAAAGCAACGATTACGCACAGCCGAACACTCATTACGTCACCGTGACGGGCGGAACGATGGGCAAAGTTGTGGATTTGGGCATAGACGACGAAGCGAATATGGGCGCGGCTATGGCTCCTGCCGCTTGCGACACGATTGTGACTCACTTCGAGGAGACGGGACGTTCGCCCGACTACTACGACGGTATTTTTACGGGGGATTTGGGCAGGCACGGAAAGGAAATGCTCGAATATCTGCTTTCAAAAGAGGGAATTACCTTGCCAAAATACTATATGGATTGCGGCGCAAGTTATTTTACGCCCGAACAAAAGACCTTTCAAGGCGGTTCGAGTGCTGGGTGCGTGAATACGGTGTTCAATTCGTATATCCTTAAAAAAATGCAGAGAGGCGAGTTGAAAAGGGTGCTTCTCGTTCCGACGGGCGCACTCTTAAACAAAGATACGCCACTGCAAAAGGAAACGATACCCGGGGTGTCGCACGCCGTGACTTTTGAAAGTCATCCGTTTTTGTAATAACGTTGCCTTGCAAAACGAAAAAGAGCGGTGAACCCGCAATCAACAAAAATATATGAATTTTGCCACAAAAATGCGGCAATATGGTTGAAAGTGTTATAAAAATGGGCAAGTTTTGTAATAGTTTTGACCGATAAACGAAAATATGGTGACGATATGGAAATGTTTCTCGATTATCTGAAAGTGTTTGCAGTCGGCGGTTTCGTGTGTATGATGGGTCAAATCCTCATCAACAAAACGAAGATGTCGTCGGCGCGTATACTCGTGACGTATATGCTTTTGGGCGTTATACTCGAAGTGTGCGGCGCGTTTGAGCCTATGAAAGAATTTGCTGGTTCGGGCGTAACCATTCCTATTATGGGATTTGGCTCGAATCTTGCCAAAGGTGCGCTCGAAGGCGTGCAAAAAGAAGAATTTTTGGGCGCGATTACGGGCGGTATGAGTGCGGTTTCGGCCGGTCTTACGACGGTTATCGTGTGCGGATTCGTGTTCGGCTTGATATCTCGCTCGCGCTCTAAAAAGATATAAGCGCAAAACTTTGCCGAAAGTGCCGTCTGAAACGGAAAATGCTATGAACGGCGTGTGAAATGCGGCTTGAAAATGTCGAAATGACATTGAACTGTGTTCAAAACGCTAAAAATGCCGTATAACAGGGCGATTTTGACGAGTAACGGCAAGCAAAAACCGCTTTTAACTGTTCAAATTCAGCAAACTCGACGAGTCGTAAAGGTTGAGATAGGTGTCGGGAATCTCGCCGACTATGAGATTTTCGCATACGAGAACTTCGGCTTTGACTTGTATCGTCGGTTGGTCGATAGGCGTGACTATGCTCACGTCGGCGTAAACGTCGATGTAGATTTTATGTAAGGTTTGGTTTATGCCCGCCGACTGAAAAAAGGACACAAAATCACAATTTGCCATTCCTATCGGGGTGATTTTTATGGTTACGCTCGGCCCGAAGCCCATTAGAAGGGCAAGACCTGTGAACGTACCTGCCGAAATTTGTATCTCTTGCGTGCCGAGCGAGTCTAAATTTGCTTGCGCAAGGTTTGCAATCTGCCTTGCGATTTTGTTTATTTCGGGCGAATTTGCCTTTATCATCGAAATTTTGCCGTCTTTGTCTTTCACGATGTCGAAAAGCATATCGTAAGTCAAACCGTCGCCGAGTACGCTCGTTGCGGCGATATTTATTGCGTTTGTCGTGACCGCGCGCATTTGCGCAACCGAACTGTCCATGACCGTCGGAACGATGTTCGAGCGGAAATAAACCGTGCAAAAGATGAAAATCGCAAGAAAAACCGCGATTGCAATCACGACTCTGAAAAGTTTTGGCTTCATCGTTTTTGAGATTTTTTCTTTATTCTGCACGTTATATTTTATGTTTAATTTGTGATTATCTTTACAAAAGTCGCCGATGTTGATACAATATCGATATGGATTTATTTGACCTTCAAAACAACGAAAAGACTATGGCGCCGCTTGCCGAACGTATGCGCCCGCGCACTTTGGACGAATTTTTGGGACAAGGCAAAATCGTGGGGCAAGGTTCGCTTTTGCGTAGAGCGATTGCCGCTGACAAACTGGGCAGTTGCATTTTCTACGGACCGCCCGGGACGGGAAAAACCACGCTTGCAAACATCATTGCGGAAAATACGAACGCGGCCTTTGTCAAACTTAACGCCGTCACAAGCGGTGTTGCGGACGCAAAAAAGGTTATCGACGAGGCTCGCGACCGTCTTCGTATGTACGGAAAACGTACATATTTGCTTTTGGACGAATGTCATCGCTGGAACAAGGCGCAAAGCGACAGCGTGTTGCAAGCAATCGAGCAAGGCTACATAATTTTTATCGGTTCTACGACGGAAAATCCCTATGTTTCGATGACGAGGGCTATCGTGTCGAGATGTCGTATTTTCTCGTTTTCGAGGCTTTCGGACAAAGATATTAGGGCAGGACTTGAAAGAGCGGTCAATGACAAGGAAAGAGGACTCGGCAATATGAATCTCGAAGTGAGCGACGAGGCTCTTTCGCATCTTGCGTGGGCAAGCGCAGGGGATATGCGCACCGCGCTCAACGCTTTGGAACTTGCCGCACTCACTACACACGCGGACTCGGACGGCGTTATAAGAGTGGGAAAAGAGGAAGCCGAACAATCCATACAGCAAAAAGCACTCAGTATGACGGAAGATATGTATTACGATATGATTTCCGCATTCATAAAGAGTATGAGAGGAAGCGACAGCAACGCCGCGCTTTACTGGGCGGAAAGGCTCATCGAGGCGGGTTGCGATCCTATGCTCATCGGGCGCAGAATTATGGTTCACGCTTGCGAGGACGTCGGTATGGCAGATCCCAACGCCATCGTGGTTGCAACGTCATGCGTGCAGGCTTTTGAGAAAATAGGATTGCCCGAAGGGCGTATTCCGCTTGCCGAAGGCATAATATACGTTTCGGAAGCGCCGAAGTCGAACAAAGTCGTCGAGGCACTCGGCGGTGCGGAAAACGCGGTGAAGAACATCAAGCACGAAACCGTTCCGCTATATCTTCGCGACCCAAACTACAAGGGCGACGACGAAAAAGTGAGCGGATACAAATATCCGCACTCGTACGGCGGTTGGGTGAAACAGCAATATCTTCCCGACGAGATTAAAGACGCAAAATTCTACGAGCCGACCGAAAACGGCTTTGAAAAAGTGATAAAGGAAAGACAGTCGAAAAGAAAATAACGCAAAACGCTCGATATAACGCAAAATAACGAGTGGAATATAGCAAAGTAAACATAAAAGCGAAAAAACGCAAAAAAAACGGAAAACGAAACGGTGAAAAACGCCAAAACCCCGCATTAAAACGCTTGATTTTCTTTGGCGAAAGGAAAATATGTTACAAATTGAAAATTTGACGAAAACTTATACGGGCAATCAAAAACCGTCCGTCGAAAATCTTTCTCTCACCGTCAACGACGGCGAGATTTTCGGCTTTATAGGTCCGAACGGCGCGGGTAAATCCACGACGATTAAGAGCATTACGGGCATTATATCTTTCGAGGAAGGTAGGGTGCTTATCGACGGTATAGACCTCAAATCCGCGCCCCTCGAAGCGAAAAAGCATATCGGCTACGTCAGCGACGACCACGTTATGTACGAGGGACTGACTGGTGTCGAATACGTAAACTTCATTTGCGACGTTTTCGACGTGCCGACCGCGCAAAGACAAGAAAGATTGGCAAAATACAGCGCGCTTTTCTCTCTCGAAGACGCTGTTAAGAAGCAGATTTCCACATATTCGCACGGAATGAAGCAAAAACTCAACATAATCGGCGCACTCATTCACGAGCCGAAACTTTGGATTCTCGACGAGCCTATGACGGGTCTCGACCCTCGCTCGGCGTACAACTTGAAGCAACTTATGCGCGAACACACAGACAAGGGCAACAGCGTGTTTTTCTCGTCGCACGTCCTCGAAGTCGTGGAAAAAGTGTGCGATAGAGTGGGGATTATCGAGGACGGACACCTCATTGCGACTTGCCGTATCGACGAGTTGAAAGAGAAGAACAAAGACAAATCTCTCGAAGAACTGTTCCTCAAACTCACGGACACGACGCCCGTATTCGAGCAAGCTGCGGAATGAGGCACGTATGAGAGATTTCATTATCGTATTCAAAACTCTGTTTCGCAACGCAAATTCGATGACAGAGGCCGCAGATGGCAAAAAGAAGATTTCGTCGGGATTGAAAGCGTTGCTTTCGTTTTTGCCGCTCGTAGCGTTAATCTGCATTATGGTTGCGTTTTTGGCAGTGAATTTGAAAAGCGTGGGCGAGTTTTCGTTGCTCGTCGTTGCTATCATTGCCGCAACGCAACTTTTGGTGATGTTCCTTTCGATGTTCTCGATTGTGACGACGCTTTACGGCGCAAAAGATACGCCGTTTCTCAACACGTTGCCCCTTCGTCCGACGTCGGTGTTTTTTGCAAAATTCGCAATAACCTACGTCAACGCGCTCGAACTTTCAACGGCTGTGATTTTGCCGACCGTTCTTACTTCCGCAATAGTGTTTAACATTGCAACCAAATCGATGTTTTACGGATTCTATCCACTTCTTTTGGTGATTTTGCTCGTTGCACCTATACTTCCGCTATTTATCGTCAGCGTGCTTTCCATGCCCGTCGTGTGGCTCGGCTCGTACTTTAAAGGCAAGCCTACGCTCAAAAGCATTTTGGTGATTCTTTTCTACGTCGTTTTGATGTGCGCGTATATGGTGCTCGTCTACTATATGAACACGCGCGGATTCGGTCAAGAGGGCGGCGTCAAGATGTCGCAAGGCACTCTCGCTTCGCTTTCCGTTCTTGCAAACGTGTTCTATCCCGACAAAGTGCTTGTAAACTACTGTCTTGGCATCGAAGCGGGCAAAAACTTCGGTATATCCGCCGCCATAACCGTCGGTATGATTGCCGTTATGTTGTTGCTTTCCGTGCTCTTTTATAAGAGAATCAACTCGAAAGCGACGGAAAATTCGCAATCCAGCGAATCCAAAACCGCCACGCTCAAACAATCAAACGTTGTCGTGTCCATTATGAAGCGAGATTTCACTTCGATTATGCGCAACAGCGCGCTTGCGATGACCTCGTTTGCAAATCTGCTTATGGCGCCGATTTTTATCGTCGTGATGTACTTTATCACCGGCTTTAAGTCGGGTGCGGACGAGGGTATGACCCCGTTTATGTCCGAAATGATGAGCATAGGGTTCGTTGTGATGTATTCGATGATTTTCCTTGCGGGCGCAAATATGATTGCGAATATGGCGTATACGAGAGAGGGCAAATTCTTTTTCGCGTCAAAAACCTTGCCCATAAACCCAAAAGACAGCATAAAAGCAAAGCTTTTGCTTTCCATAATCGTGCCGAGCGTTCTGCTTGTGCCGATTATGCTTATCTCATTGTTGCTTTACAAAATCGACATCGTGTCCACGTTGCTTGTCGGCATAGATACGCTTATGATGATAACCGGCATTTGCAGTATGTCCATACTTTTCGATATGAAAAAGGGCAATCAACACTGGGAACAGGTTGCCGAAATCAAAAATTCGTCGCAAAATACATATCAACTCATATCGGCGTTTGCATCGATTGTGCCTGCAATTATCGTTTGCGTACTCGGAATCGTCCTTGCGGCGTGCGAGGATATTCTCGGCGTCGTTATTGCAAAAGTCATATTCTGGGCAGTGGCGACGGTATTTTCGGTTGTCGTGCTTATCGTCGGATTGTGTCTACTCAAAGCCTATGGCTTGAAATGGTATGAGCTTATAGGCGAAAACAAGCCCAAAAAGAAGGGCGCAAGAAACGAACTCGGAAGGGGGTTGCTCAAATGATGAAACGTAAAATCGCATTGGACGTCGGCGATGTTCGCATAGGCGTTGCGGTGAGCGATTTGCTGGGAATAACCGCAAATCCGCGCGAAACGTACGTCCGCAAAAAAGGCGATACGAACGCAGATATCGCGTATTTTTGCGAGTATGCAAAAAGAGAGGAAGCGGACGCTTTCGTTCTCGGTTTGCCCAAAAATATGGACGGCACGGAAGGGGACAGAACGATTGTTACTAGGCAGTTCGGCGATATGTTGCATGAGGCGAGCGATTTGCCCGTTCTGTATCAAGACGAGAGGCTCACCACTGTTTCGGCAGAGCGTATGCTCATTGATGCCGATGTGCGCCGTGAAAAACGAAAAAAAGTCATCGATAAGGTTGCCGCAACCATAATTTTGCAATCCTATCTCGACTCGCATCGCTGAAAATTGAGTCCGATTTGATATTTTGCTTGCAAATTGCGCAAAATATGTTACTATCAAATTATCAAGATGCAATCCGCAAAATCCGCTTTGCATCGCAAGGAGAAACTATTATGGCAGATTTTTTTGACGACCAAAACAATACGACAGAAGACGACGATATTATCACGTTGTACAACGAAGTCGCAGACAAGGACGAAGATTTCTATCATCTCGCAACTCTCGACGTTGACAACAGATGGTTTGTCGTTATGAAACCCGTCGAGAAACTCGACGATATCGAGGACGACGAAGTTCTTATTTACGAAATTGCCGAAAACGAAGACGGCAACGACGTGTTTATGGCAATCGAAGACGAAGCGCTTCTTCAAAGAGTCTTCGACGAATTTATGGCAGAAGTCGAAAAGATGGAAGGCTGCGAATGCGGAGAAGATGAGTGTGCGTGTTGTCATCACGACTGCAAACACTAAGCCGTCAAACAGCGAATAAATAACGCGAAAAAAAACGCCTCTTGTCAACGCGAGAGGCGTTTTTATGTGTAAAATCATTTATTAAAAATTAAATTTTCCCCTTTCCTCACGTGTTTTCCCTATCGTCGTTCCCCCTCTGCATAAATTTGAGGGAACCCACGCCGACCGCGTAGCGGGGGACAACACTCAGCACTCGCATAGATAAGGACATTTCTCTTATTATGCCACTGCGCTTTGTGCGCCCGCTTCGCACCCAAACGGCGCAGTCGCTTGTACATTTCCGTCAAGCTCGGCGTTCGCTACGGTCGCCGCCTTGCGGCTCCATTTCCGTTTGCGAAATTGCACATACCGTTAATAAGTGCGCTTCGAATAAGTGTGCGTTATTTGTCCGCTCTGCAATGAGAGCGGACGGTGGTTTTTATCACGCCTTCGAATAGGCATATTCCGTGTACGAGTAGTCTTCGAAAGGGGGATAGAAAGTAAAATTGCTAAAAATTCTAATATTTTTTTAAAAATCCGCTATAAAATATTTGCAAAAAGTTTTTATATATAATATAATCCAAAACGAACCCGCATCGCGAAGGAGTGCATTCTGTTCCAATCGGAGGTTTGCGCATCGAGTTCGCGAGAGGTAAAAACAATCTTAGGAGGACCTTATAATGGCCGTAACAACAATGAAAGCCTTGCTTGAAGCAGGCGTGCACTTCGGACACCAAACAAAGCGTTGGAACCCGAAAATGGGCAAGTACATCTATGCAACGAGAAATGATATTCACATCATCGACCTTCAAATTTCCGTTGACCATGTCGAAGCTGCTTACCAATTCGTAAAGAGTGTTGTTCAAGAGGGCAAATCCGTCCTTTTCGTCGGCACAAAGAAACAAGCGCAAGACGCAATCAAACAAGAGGCAGAGCGTTGCGATATGTTCTATATCAATCAAAGATGGCTCGGCGGTACGCTCACCAACTTCAAGACCATTCGTACAAGAATCGATCGCTTGAACAAAATCAACCAAATGGAACTCATCGGCGAGTTTGAACTTCTTCCCAAAAAGGAAGTTTCCGCTCTCAAGAAAGAACGTGACGATCTTGAAAAGAACCTCGGCGGTATCAAGAATATGCGCACTTTGCCCGGTTGCTTGTTCGTAGTAGACCTCAAGAAAGAAGAAAACGCCGTTAAAGAAGCACGCAAACTCAACATCCCCATCGTGGCGGTAGTCGATACCAACTGCGATCCCGATCTCGTTGATTATGTAATTCCCGGCAACGACGACGCTATCCGCGCAATCCAACTCTTTGCTTCCATCATCGCAGATGCAGTCATCGAGGCAAAACAAGGCGAATCTTTCACCGCTGCGGCAAAAGAAGAAGCGGCTGAAGAAGTTGTTCCTCAAACTGAAACGGTTGTCGAAGAAGCACCCGTCGTAGAAGAAAAGGCTCTTACTCCCGAAGAAGCACTTGAAAAAGCAATCGCCGAAAAAGAAGCACAAGAATAATTTATCCAAATATTCCGCACGCAGACGCATATCTGCGTGCGATTTCAAAAAAATAACAGGAGAATATATATGGCATTCACAAGCAAAGATGTTATGGAACTTCGTCAACGCACCGGCGTCGGTATGATGGACTGCAAAAAGGCTCTCGTCGCAACTGACGGCGATATGGAAGCGGCAATCGACTTTTTGAGAGAAAAAGGTATGGCAACCGCTGCCAAGAAAGAAGCGCGCATCGCTGCGGAAGGTATCGTTTATGCCGCAAGCAAAAACGGCAAATCCGTCCTTTTGGAAGTCAACTGCGAATCTGACTTCGTAGCAGGCGGCCCCGTATTCAAAGAGTACGTCGGCAAAGTCGCCGATTATATCCTTGACAACGCAAACGTAACCGTAGAGGACGTCGTTGCGGCAATGCAATCCGTCACCAACGAATACGTTATGAAGATGGGCGAAAAACTTTCCATCCGTCGTTTCACCGTTTACGAAGCAAACGACACGACAGTAGACACCTATATCCATATGGGCGGCAAAATCGGTGTTATGGTTGAAGCAAGCAAGGGCGCAAGCGAAGAAGTCGTACACGACGTCGCACTCCAAATCGCCGCTGCAAACGCTCAATACGTAACTCGTGACGAAGTGCCTCAATCCGAAGTCGATCACGAAAAAGAAATCCTCAAAGCGCAAGCAATGAACGAGGACAGCAAGAAGCCCGAAGCAATCATCGAAAAGATGCTCGTCGGCAGAATCAACAAGTTCTACAAAGAGGTTTGCCTCACAGAACAAGTTTTTGTCAAAAATCCCGACATCACGATTGCTCAATACCTCAAACAAAACGGCGACGTCACAGTTATTCGTTTCACTCGTTACGCAATGGGCGAAGGTCTTCAAAAGAGAGAAGACGATTTCGTCGGTGAGGTTATGGCACAAGCACACCTCAACAAATAAGCACTTTGAAAAAGGAATGATTCAATCATTCCTTTTTTTTAGATAAAATCGCATTTGAACTGGTTAGATGTTCAAAAAAGCAGGGTATAATCAATTATGGCACAAGAAAATTTGAAGTATAAACGCGTCATTATCAAACTGTCGGGCGAGGCTCTTGCGGGCTCAAACGGCACGGGTATCGACCCCGAAAAACTCACTTACGTTTGCAAAGAAATCGCAGACGTTAAGGCACTCGGCGTTGACGTCGGTATCGTCATCGGCGGTGGAAACTTCTGGCGCGGTCGTCAGGCTGATGATAAAATGAATCGTTCGACGGCAGATCATATGGGTATGCTCGCAACCGTTATGAATGCGCTTGCGATTCAAGACAAACTCGAACAACTCGGCGTACCCGTTAGAGTGCAAACCGCACTCACCATAACCAAAGTTGCAGAGCCGTACATTTTGCGCAAGGCTATCCGTCACTTTGAAAAGGGCAGAATCGTCGTGTTTGCGTGCGGTACGGGCAATCCGTACTTTTCGACGGATACGGGCGCGGCGTTGCGTGCTTGCGAAATCGGCGCGGACGCACTTCTTCTTGCAAAAAACGTCGACGGTGTTTACGATTCCGACCCCAAACTCAATCCGTCCGCAAAGAAATTTACCGAAATTTCCTATATGGACGTCATTTCCAAAGGGCTCAAAGCGATGGACACAACCGCCATCACGATGTGTATGGACAACAATATCCCCATCGTATGCTTTGCTTTGATGGAAAAAGATAGCATTAAGAATGCGGTGTTGGGGGTAAATACCGGCACTATCATTCATTAAAAAACGCGCTATTTGGCGAATAACTGCGGCAGAGGCACTTGTCTGTCAACTCATTTACGCTTAGTAAATTAGGGTTGCCATTCAAGTGTCTCTTTCTTGTTCTTCATCCAAATATCGCGGTTTTTATTTTGCGTATTGTAATTTACTAAAACATTTAATAATATTTCGGGTGTGGGGTGTAACCCCACCCACAATTATTCATTAT
>CAVFCJ010000039.1:0-12604 GCA_963620965.1 bacterium | reverse complement strand
CTCAAAGACAGAACGATTTGCTCGTTATGCACTATGACGAGGATTTGTCTTTCGGGGAAATCGCAAACATCGTCGGCATATCTCGTCAAGCCGTTCTCGACGGCATAAACAAGGGTGAAAAACACCTTTGCGAGTACGAACAAAAACTTCGTCTCGTCGAGAAAGACAAAAAAATGCACGCAGTTATCGATTCGCTCGAAAAGGTCGATAACCAAACTGCAAAAAATTGCGCTCAGCAACTTCGGTTGTTAATGGAGGAATAAATGGCACTTTTTGAAAGTTTATCCGACAGAATGAACCATATATTTTCCAAACTTCGCAACAAAGGCAAGTTGACGGAATTGGAAATCAAGCAAGCGATGCGTGAAATCCGCGTGGCTTTGCTCGAAGCGGACGTAAACTACAACGTCGTAAAGGATTTTACGGCAAAAGTGAGCGAAAAGGCACTCGGCGAGGATATTCTCAAATCCTTGACCCCTGCGCAACAAATAGTCAAAATCGTCAACGAGGAACTTTGCGCGTTGATGGGCAGTACGCATCAGAAACTCGCCGTAAGCGACAAGCAACCCACGATTTATATGATGTGCGGTTTGCAAGGTGCGGGCAAGACGACGATGTGCGGCAAACTTGCAACCTATCTCAAAAAGCAAAACAAAAAGGTGCTTTTGGTTGCAGGGGATATATACAGACCTGCGGCAATCCAACAACTTCACGTCGTTGCGAAAAAGGCTAACACCGAATGTTTCGATATGGGTCAAGTCGACCCCGTGAAGATTGCAAAGGCAGGCGTCGAGTACGCGCTCAAAAACGGCTACGACACGATGATTATCGATACGGCGGGACGTTTGCATATCGACGAAAACCTTATGCAAGAGTTGATAAACGTTAAAAACGCCGTCAAACCCACCGAAATTTTGCTTGTGGTTGACAGTATGACGGGTCAAGACGCAGTCACCGTTGCAGATACTTTCAACAAGAAACTCGACATCACCGGCGTGATTATGACCAAACTTGACGGCGACACGAGGGGCGGCGCTGCACTTTCCATAAAAGCAGTGACGGGCAAACCGATCAAATTTAACGGTACGGGCGAGAAGATGGAAGATCTCGAACCTTTCCATCCCGAACGTATGGCGTCGAGAATTCTCGGTATGGGCGACGTGCTTACGCTCATCGAGAAAGCCGAAGCCGCAATCTCGCAAGAAGAAGCGGTGAAACTTCAAAAGAAACTAAAAGAAAATTCTTTTGACCTCGAAGACTACTTGCAACAACTCGACAGTATGAAGAAGATGGGCAATCTTCAAGATATGATGTCGATGATACCGGGCTTTTCCGGCAAACTCAAACAGGGCGCGCAAATCGATGAAAAGCAAATTGCAAGGACGAAAGCAATCATTCAATCGATGACGCCCAAAGAGAGAAGGAATCCCGAAATCATCAAAGCGTCTCAAAAGAAACGCATATCCAAAGGAAGCGGAACCACCATTCAGGAAATCAATCAACTGCTCAAACAGTTTGAAATGACAAAGGATATGATGGCAAGAATGCAAAAGGGCGGACTTAAAGGTTTGCGAGGTCTTAAAGGCTTGTTCTGATAAAAATTCGCTCGGTTCAAAAATGACACATTGAATGCCAAAAGATACCAAAACGCTTGAAGTATTCTAAAAAACGCAAAAATATAGAAATATATCAATAAAAATCTTAATTACAAATGGAGGATTAACTATTATGGTTAAACTTAGACTCACCAGAATGGGCGCAACAAAAGCTCCTTTCTATCGTATCGTTGCAATGGATTCTCGCAAAGCAAGAGACGGCAAATATATCGACCAAATCGGTTTCTATAATCCCGTTTCCGAACCCAAGCAAATAGTCATCGATGCCGACAAAGCAAAAGAATGGCTCGCAAAAGGCGCACAACCCACCGATACGGTTATGGGCTTGCTCGTTTCTCAGGGCATCGTCGAGAAGAAGTAATTGGTGACGACAATGATTGAACTGGTCGAATATCTTGTTTCCTCTCTCGTTCCGAACGGCGACTATACTGTCGAACAAAGAGACGGAAACAATTCAAACGACATCGTTATCACGATTGCAAAAAAGGACATCGGCAAGATTATCGGCAAGCAAGGCAGAATCGCAAAAGCAATCCGCACGCTCGTCAAATCCGCAAGTTCGAAGAGCAACGTGAGATACAATGTTGTCATCGAAGAAAAAGATGAAATCTGAATTGACAATAGGCAAGGTGCTTAAACCGCGCGGCTTGAAAGGAGAGATCAAAATCGAGATATATTCCTCCGATTCCGCACGGTTTTCTCGCCTTAAAAAACTAAAAATTGACGGAATCGAGTATGCGGTGGAACACATCTCGCCCGAAGGTGCGGTGGGTTACGTCGCGCTTACCGGCATAGATACCGTCGAAAAAGCCGAACTTTTGCGAAACAAACTCATAACCGCAAATCGAAACGATCTTCCAAAACTTCCCGACGGCAAGTATTATATCGTGGATATGATAGGACTCGACGTCGTAGTGGCGGGCGATGTTGTAGGCGAAGTTTGCGATGTGTTGCAGTATGGTTCGGCAGATGTATACGTTGTCAAAAACGGTCAGGAATCCCTTAGTTTTCCCGCAATCGGCAATTTGATTAAAGAGGTCGATTTAGAAAACGGCAAAATGATTCTCGACGATATGATTTTTCCGCGCGTGGTCGTGTACAACTGATATGAAATTTGACGTATTGACGATTTTTCCCGAATATTTTTCCGTCTTGAATCAAAGTCTTTTAGGCAAGGCTATCGATTCAGGCAAATTCGGCGTGGGAATAACGAATATACGCGATTTTTCACAGGATAAACACCTCAAAACCGACGATACGCCATACGGCGGAGGCGCAGGTATGGTTATGACGCCCGACCCCATCGTAAGCGCAATCGAGGCGGTTGACCCAAATCACGAAGCGTGGCGCGTTTATATGTCGCCCAGAGGCTCGAAACTCTGTCAAAAAAAAGTTGAAAGCCTTGCAAATGAGGGTAGAATACTCATTCTTTGCGGCGATTACGAGGGCGTTGACCAACGCGCTCTCGACATCTGCATTGACGAGGAACTGTCCATTGGCGATTACGTGCTTACGGGCGGCGAATTGCCTGCGCTTGTTGTGATAAACACAGTTGCAAGATACATTGACGGCGTTTTAGGTTCGGACGAATCCACGAGCGAGGAAAGTTTTTCAAACGGACTTTTGGAATATCCGCAGTACACTCGCCCTGAAGTTTACAGGGGTAGAAGCGTACCCGAAGTGTTGCTTGGTGGCAATCACAAGGATATTGCGAAATGGCGAGAGGAAAAATCCCTCGAAATCACGGTGAAAAACCGTCCCGACCTTTTCAAAGACGTGGATTTGAAAGCGTATTTGCCCAAAAAGAAGAAAAAACACCGTCGATAATCGACGGCTTTTTTGAAGTTTACAACGAAAATAATCAAGATGAAAACGCATTGCTTTGCGCTTTTCGTTTTGCGTTATGCAATCGGAAATAGATTGCGATTATAACAAAAATAATGCCGATAGAATACCGATTTAGGCTATAACAATCGGCTTATGTCAATCGATTCGAACCGTTACAATCGATTGCACGAATCGATTACGGTCGGTAAAGACCGATAAAGAAATAACAGGCAACAGAGAAGGACGCTATGAACATACAATGGTTTCCCGGTCACATGACGAAAGCGATAAGAATGATGGAAGACAATCTCCGTCTTGTCGATGCGCTCATTTACGTCATCGACGCAAGAGCGGTTTATTCTTGCGATAATCCGCTTTTCAACAAACTTTTGCAAGGCAAAAAGGTGCTTTACGTTTTCAACAAGTGCGACCTCGTTGAAAAGAGCGACCTAGATTTGTGGTGCAAAGAATTTGAAAAGCAAGGAAAACCGTACATCAAGGCGATAGGCACGTCGGGGGATTGCTCGCAAATCGTCGCGGGACTCAAACGCGTGGTTGCCGATAAAATCGAAAAATACGCGCAAAAAGGCGCAAATATATCCGTCAGAGCAATGGTTGTCGGCGTTCCCAATAGCGGAAAATCGACGATAATTAACGCTATGGTGAAAAAGGCGAAGGCGGTGACGGGTGACAGACCCGGTGTAACGCGCGGTAAGCAATGGCTTTCAATCGACAACGTGGACTTTTTGGACACGCCGGGAACGCTTTGGGGCAAGTTTGATGACCAAAAAGTTGCGCATCATCTTGCGTATATCGGCTCTATTAGAGAAGATATTCTCGATGTAAGCGAACTTGCTTTCGACTTTATCGGCGAAATGAAAACGCTTTATCCCGATTCTCTCAAAACTCGCTACAATCTCGATTTTTTGAGCGATGAAACGATAGAAATTTTCGATCAAATCGCTATGTCGCGCGGCTTCAAACTCAAAGGCAATCAACCCGATTGCGAGCGCACGGCAAAGATGATTATCGACGAGTTCAGAAAAGGCAAACTCGGCAAAATTATGCTCGAAAAGCCGAGAAAACTCGTGTTTTCAGACAAATAATTGAACAATGATAGTCAACACACATTAGAAAATGCAATATAAACGCAACACGAAGGAAGAATTATGGTTGACCCGAAAGACTTGATGACCTACGAAAATCAACTGCGTGAAAAAGGCTACCGCTATATCTGCGGTATCGACGAAGTGGGCAGAGGACCGCTTGCCGGCCCCGTGACTTGCACTGCCGTTATTATGGATTTGGACGATCTCATAGTCGGCGTGAACGACAGCAAGAAGGTGAGCAAGGGAAAGCGTGAAAAACTGTTTGACGTGATACTCTCAAGAGCGGTTGCGGTGAGTACGGTTTCCTATTCGCCCGAAAAAATCGACGAAATGAACATCCTAAATGCCACGAAAGCTTGTATGCGCGACGCGATTATGTCGCTTTCGGTAAAACCCGACGTGGTTATCGTCGACGCACTTCAACTCGACATTCCGTACAAGACGTTCGGAATCATTCACGGCGATGCGCTTTCCTACTCGATTGCCGCCGCTTCCATTGTTGCAAAGGTGACGAGAGACAGATATATGGAAGAAATGGCAAAGGTCTATCCCGAGTACGACTTCGAGCATAATATGGGCTACGGCACTGCAAAGCATATCGCCGCATTGAAAGAATACGGTGCAACGCCCATTCATAGAAAATCATTTATAGGAAACTTTGTGAAATGAACACGCGATTCGCAGGCGATATAGGCGAGAGAATAGCCGCCGATTACCTTGAAAAAGAGGGGTATAAAATCCTTGAGCGCAACGCGAAATACTGCGATTGCGAAGCGGACTTGATTTGCGAGTGTTACACCGACGAAAGCGGTAATCTAATCAGACAAAACGTTAAAAATAAATTTGCCGAAAAGATACGTAAACTCTTGAAAATTCAGCCTCTTGAAAAGTGCGAGAAGACGATTGTTTTCGTCGAAGTCAAGACGAGATATGGAAGTGAGTTTGGCACTGCGGAAGAAGCCGTGACGGCGTACAAGGCAGGCAGATACGTCACTGCCGCAAAGTCGTATTTAGTGCAAAAGAGCATAAACGGTGTGAATGTGCGATTCGACATCGTTGCAATTGACGACGAGGGAATCCGCCATATCGAAAACGCATTTTGCGTAAACGACGCAAAGTATCCGCGAAAATAATCGTAATGCGATACGCAATCAAAAAGGACAAAGCATTGCCAAAAACCGTCGGGAATTGCGAAAACAGTGCGAAAATAAGGTAAAAATTCAAAAAATTGATTAAATGACAAAATATATTGAATTTTTACTTGTTTAATAAATTTATTTATGATATTATAACACTCGTGACTCGGGTGTTCCGCCGAACAAGAGACGCTTGTCGTGAACATCGCGTAAATACAGGAGGTCAGAAATGAACATTATCGACACAATCGAAAAAGAGGGTATGAAACAAAACTTGCCCGAAATCGCAATCGGCGACACCGTCAAAGTGAACGTCAAAGTCGTTGAAGGTACGAGAGAACGTATTCAAACTTACGAGGGAATCGTCATCGCAAGAAAGAACGGCGGTATCCGTGAAACAATCGTAGTTCGTCGTATCGCATGCGGCGTCGGCGTTGAAAGAACGTTCCCGCTTCATTCGCCCAAGATCGACAGCATTCAAGTCGTTCGTCACGGCAAAGTCAGACGTGCAAAACTCTATTACTTGAAGGAAAGAACCGGCAAAGCGGCAAAACTTAAAGAAGTCTAATCGCCTGCTCGATTTTTCAGAGGAACACAATGAAAAGAAAAACAATTTTCATAAGTGCATTAGTGCTGGTATTCGTACTGGCACTTTTCGCATTTACGGCTTGCAACAACGCTGAGTCCCAAGAGGGCGTAAACCTCGTCACAAACGGCGACTTTTCAAACTTTACGTCCGAAAACAAGTTCGAAGGCTGGACAACGTCTTCTTCGAGCGTTACTTTTGCAAGAGTTCAACGTTCGGATTCAGAAAGCAACGACAACGTTCTCAAACTCGAAAACAAGTCTGCCGGATACAGTTATCTCAAACAATCCGTCAAGGTTGAAGTCAACAAGATTTACAAAGTGACTGTTGATATCAAAATCGAATCAGATCTTTCAAACAAGCAGGGCGCATATGTGTCTTTCCTTGAAAACGTCGACTACAAGTTTGTATCGCGTTCGCAAAAGACCAATGGATTTGTGACAAGCACTTTCTACGTCAAACCCAAGAACACCGACTATCTCACGATTGCGCTTTGCCTCGGCTCGAACGAGAACAATTGCCAAGGCACTGTATATTTCGACAACGTGAACGTATCGAGAGTCAGTGAAGTGGCGGAAGGTTTTGAACTTACCAACTTCAAGAAAGCGACCACCGTTTACACCAACACCGACGTCAACGGCATTTGTTTCACAGTGCTTATGAGTTTGTTCGGTATTGCGCTTCTTTGCTGCGCATACGTCCTTATCAGACGCTTGTACGCAAGAAAGGACGCTTTTGTCGATTTCGGCAAAACCGCAGTTTACGACAAAAAATCCGGTGTGCTTACGAAAAAGTGGTATCAACACGACGCGTTTATCGTGTGTGTGATTCTTCTTGCTGCCGCTGCGCTTAGACTTGTGATTTTGATTACGATGTACGGTATGGGAAGCGAAATGTCATATACGCTCAACGTCGCAAGAAAGTATCTCGGAGTAAGCAACGGTGTGTTCGAGTTTGCAGAGAAGATGGCTGCCGCAAGCACGACGGTGACGTACTCGCCGGGTGTTATTTACATTTTGTCCGTACTTGGATTTATCGGACAGGGTATGAATGACGCTTCGCTTTCTATCTTGCTTCGCCTTATCAACGTACTTGCCGATCTGGCAGTCGTCGCAATGATTTATTTCTACGGCAAAAAGCAGGTCGGAAATAAGCTCGCAACCGTTTACGCAAGCGTTTACTCAATGTTGCCGTTTGCGCTTATGGTGAGCGGACACAGCGCAACTTTTGAGAGCCTTTTGATTGCTCTTGTCGTTGCCGCGCTCATTCTTATGGTCAACAAGAAGTATATCTCAACCTACTTCGTTATGACGCTCGCCGCGGTGCTCGACTTGAGAGCGATGGCAATTGCCCCGATTGTTGTTGCATACTTCGTTTATATGTACATCAAGGATAACGACGACTTGAAGAAGTTTACGTCAAACAGAGCGAAAATCGTGTTCGGTTTGCCCGCTTGTTTCGTCCTTGCTTATGCGATTACAATTCCTTGTGCGATTCACCAAATCGCAACCGGCGACGCATTCTACGGATTCAAACTGATGATGGGGCAAATGTCCAACGTCAACTACTTCGTAAAGGACGCGTTCAATCTCTACGGTATGGTGGGCATGAACGGCAAGTCCTCGCAACAAAGCGTCAATATCCTCAACCTTATCTTCCTCTTGGTGCTCGAAGCGTACGTCATCTCGCTGTACTTCAAGAACCGCAACAAACAAGAACTCTTGCTTCTTGCGTCCTTTACGTTCGCGGTTATCGCAGTGTTCACAATCAAAGTGACGTACACCTATTTGTTCCTCGCAATCGCGCTTGCGTTCATCTTTACGATGGTCAGCGGCGACAAGAGAATGTACTTCGTCACAAGCGGAATGTCCTTGCTCGGTTTCCTCAACTACGCTCAACTTATGAATCAAAGCGGATTTGTCAAGAGCGGTGTGTTGTCGAGCGCAATCACCAACTTCGAAACGACGGGCGCGTTCTACATCACGTTCTGCGTATTCACGGTTATTCTCATCGGTTACTACGCATACGTCAGTTATTCGATTACGAACAATTCCAAGATTGTCGACATCAAGGCTATGCCCGAAACCGTCGGCAACACGTTGAAAGCGTTTGTCAAGAGAGTAGGCGCAAAACTCAAAAAGGAAGACGTCGAATAAGAATCGGCTTAATTTAAATGAAAACGGTACTCGTTTGAGTGCCGTTTTCAATTGCTAAATTGTGATTTTAACCTGATGAATAATCAACTTATTTTATTGATTAACCAACCGCAAATTGATTTGTCAATAAACAACTAAACTAATATTTATCTAATTTTAAGTTTCGTTATTTTTTCGTTCGTTACTTGTTTGAGGGCAGATTCTTTTCAAGGCAACGGAAGGGCATAAATTTTCCTGCCAAGTCGTTCATTTGCACCGCGTCCATATGCTCGAAGATGACGTTGTTTGCATATTTGGTGGCATCTTCAAGAGTTTCTTGCGACTTTATCGTCCACATAAGGATAGGTACTTTTTTGCTCCATTTAACAATCCACTTGTTTTCTTTGAGTTTTCTATCAACCGCGCGAACGTCGTATGCGATGAAGTCGGGGCGGGTGATTTTGTTTATCCAAAGTTTGCCCATAAAGTCGGTTGCCCACCATCTGTTGCGCTTTCCGTCGGGGGAACACCAAGTGCAGAGTTCGCCCACAGCATAGTCGGAATGTCGTTTTGCGTACAAAACTGCGCCGAAATCGAATGATTGAAGGGCGATGTTGCCTTTGTAGCCCACTTCGTTCAAAACCTTTATTGTTTCTCTCACGATACGGTGATTGAAAGGATTTAGTCCCTTTACCTCGCAGAGAATGCCAACTTTTCCGTCAACGAGGGCGAGAAACTCTTTGAAAGTGGGAATCGTATATTTTGAATTTGCAAGGGGATATGATTTGAGTTCCGCCACAGTGCAGTCTTTTACGAGTTTGTCGATTCCGCAAACTCTTTTGAGGTTGTCGTCGTGGAAAACAACCACTTCGCCGTCTTTTGAAACGTGTACGTCGATTTCAATGTTGAAGTTGTGTGTAATCGCTTGTTCGTAAGCGAGCATGCTGTTTTCGGGATACTGATCGTCATGCAAACCGCGATGTGCAATGGGTCTGTCGAAAAGCCATTGAAAATTCATACTTAACCCTCGTTTTGTTTTTTATTTTGTTGATAAAATTTTATTATTCAATTATAATAAAGTCAATAGTTTACAAAATTTATTCTGAATTTTTGCAATAATGCGGAAGTTCGAGGACAAAGAGGACAAGTTGAGCAAAAAACATATTCGCAATTTTTCCATAATCGCGCACATCGATCACGGCAAGAGTACGCTTGCCGACCGACTTATAGAAAAGACGGGTACGGTTTCCGCACGCGAAATGTCGGAGCAACTGCTCGACAATATGGAAATCGAAAAAGAGAGAGGAATCACCATAAAACTTCAAACGTGCAGGTTGTACTATCAATATAATGGCGAGGAATATGTATTCAACCTTATCGACACACCCGGCCACGTTGACTTCACCTATGAAGTTTCACGCTCTCTCGCTGCTTGCGAAGGCGCGTTGCTTGTTGTGGACGCAACGCAAGGCGTTGAGGCTCAAACGCTGTCAAATGTATATCTCGCTCTTGAAAACGACCTCGAAATATTGCCAGTCATCAACAAAATCGACCTTGCTTCTGCCGACGTGGACGCAGTGAAACTGGAAGTTGAGGACATCATAGGACTCGACACAGACGGTTGCCCGCTCGTATCGGCAAAAGAGGGCATAGGAATCGACAATCTAATCGAACAAATCATCCAAAAACTGCCTGCGCCGAAGGGTGACGACGACGCTCCGCTCAAAGCGTTGATTTTTGACAGTTTCTATGACAATTATCGCGGCGCAATCTCTATGGTGCGTATTGTGGACGGCACCGTCAAAGTCGGCGATAGTATAAAAATGATGTCGTCGGGCAAGACGTTCGAAGTTGTCGAGATTGGATATTTTTCACCCGGTATGCGCCCTTGCGACGTATTGAGTTCGGGAGAAGTCGGATATATCGCTGCAAGCATCAAAAACGTAGGCGACACGGCGGTGGGCGATACGATAACCAATGCGCAAAATCCCGCAAAAGAGGCGCTTCCCGGATATAAAAAGGCGACGCCGATGGTCTACACGGGCGTTTTCCCTGCCGATGGCGCGAGATACGACGACTTGAAAGAGGCTCTTTTGAAATTGCAGCTCAACGATGCTTCGCTCAGTTTCGACCCCGAAGTTTCAACAGCGCTCGGATTCGGTTTCCGCTGTGGTTTTCTCGGACTTTTGCATATGGAAATTATCGAGGAACGCCTCGAAAGAGAGTTCGACCTCGATTTGATAACCACCGCGCCCAGCGTTTCGTACATCGTTACGAAGACCAACGGCGACAAACTCACCATCGACAATCCCACCGCATTGCCAAATCCCAGCGAGATTGCGAGCATAGAAGAACCGATAGTCAAAGCAACGCTCTACACGCCGCCCGAATACGTCGGACCTATTATGGAACTTTGTCAGGGCAAGAGAGGCGTGTTTGTGGATATGAGTTATATAGACCCCACGCGTGTTCAACTCATCTATCGTATGCCGCTCAACGAGATCATCTACGACTTTTTCGACAGCCTCAAATCGAGAACGCGCGGTTATGCGTCTTTAGACTATGAAATGGACGGCTACGAAAAGAGCGACCTTGTGCGCCTCGATATGATGATAAACGGCGATATGTGCGACGCGCTTTCCATAATCGTGCATAAGGACAATGCATATGCAAGGGGTAGAGGTATTGCCGAAAAACTCAAAGAAGTCATACCTCGCCAACTTTTCGAGATACCCATTCAAGCCACCGTCGGCGGCAAAATTATCGCAAGAGAAACTGTCAAAGCGATGCGAAAAGACGTACTTGCAAAATGCTACGGCGGCGACATAACGAGAAAGAAAAAGTTGCTCGAAAAGCAAAAAGAAGGCAAAAAACGTATGCGCAAAGTTGGTAGTGTGGAAGTGCCGAGCGAGGCGTTTATTTCCATACTCAAAGTCGATCCGAATAAATAAAATTTAACCCCGAAAAACGTAAATTTTTTCGGGGTTTTCAAACGAAAAAATGCAAATTTACATCCACGTTCCGTTCTGTAAATCCAAGTGCAGATACTGCGATTTCAATTCCTACGCTTGTTATGACAAACAGGCGATTTTCGAATATCTAACTGTGCTAAATCGAGAAATCGAACTTGCGGGCAGAGCGTTTTCGAGTGCGAAAATAGACACTGTTTATATAGGCGGAGGAACGCCGAGTTTGCTTGATGCAAGTCAAATCGAAAATCTTTGCGAAAACCTTGCAAAAAACTTCGATTTGTCGGGCGTGAAAGAGTTTTGCATAGAGTGTAATCCCGAAAGTTTGGACGATGAAAAATTAAAGACGTATCGCAAAGTGGGTATAAACAGAATCAGCATAGGCGTGCAAAGCCTTTTCGACGACAATTTGAGGGCTATCGGCAGGCTTCACGACTCGAAAACCGCAATCGAGAAGATAAAACTTGCAAATGAATATTTCGACAACGTGTCGGCGGATTTGATTGTCGGGCTCCCTTTTGACACGGCGGACAGAATAAAAGAGGAAGTCGAAACGCTTGCGCCGCTCGTAAGGCACCTTTCAATGTACGAGTTGACCGTAGAAGAAGGCACTTCGCTCGAAAAGTTGATAAAGCAAGGCAAAATATCCGTTCCGGGCAACGACGAAACGCAGGATTTGTTTGACGTTGCCTATGACGAGGCGCAAAAGCGCGGCTTTTGCAGATACGAAGTATCCAATTTTGCAAAAGACAGCAAAATTTCCTATCACAATTACGGATATTGGACGAGGGAGGAATATCTCGGATTTGGCGCGGGCGCACACTCGTTTTTGAAAATTTCGGACGGTGAAAATTATCTTGATAATCAAGTGAGATTTGCAAATTTTAAAAATCTCGACAAGTATAAAAACGCAGTGAAAAGCGCAAAATCTTATGCGAAAATCTGCAGAGAATACGAAGAAAATCTTGACGAAAAATCCGCATATGAAGAAGAAGTAATGCTCGCCTTGCGCACTAGCAAAGGAATACAAGCCGAGCGTATGCCGCGCGTTCCGCAAAATCTCGAAATATTTTTCGAGCGAAAAGACGGCTTTGTTTTCCTCAACAGAGAGGGGATGGCGGTTATGAATTCGATTTTGGTGGAGATTCTCGCCATATAATCGCTGTTTTTCGACCATTTATGTGAAATTAATATTATTTGTTGATTAATTATGATTGTCAAGGCGA
>CAVFCJ010000038.1:0-13299 GCA_963620965.1 bacterium | reverse complement strand
AAGTATGATATTATTTTTGTATGAGCAACGACGACAACGCAAAACTTAACGTCCGATTCCTTCCAAAAGGCGTACAAAATCCGCAATTCGAGCAACGAGAAAGCGGCGTTGCGCATACGCCGTACAGTCGCGAAGTCGCGTTCTATACTTGCGTTAAAAACGGCGACCTCGAAGGACTCAAAAGCAATATGTCGAGTTTTATGAGCGAGGCGTTGGTCGTGGGTAGAATGAGCGACGACAATTTGCGCCAAGTCAAGTATCTTGCGGTCAGTTGCATTACGCTCGCTACGCGCTATGCCGTCGAGGGCGGACTTATGGAAAGCGAGGCGTACAACCTCTCGGACGCATACATTCAAATCGTAGACAAGACGGATTCGCCCGAAGAAATTATGAATTTTCTCATCGAAAAGGCAATCGAACTTACTCTGCTCGTGAAAAGTCACCGACAAAGGCTGGAATATCCGCCGTATATCCGCAAGGCGATAAAGGTGATAAATGCAAGACTTCACGAAAGGCTGACTTGCGACGACGTTGCGAGCGAGTGCGGCGTGAGCGCGGATTATCTGTCTCAAATATTCAAAAAGTATGTCGGTGTAAGTTTGCACAAATACATTGTTACGCAAAAACTCGAAGCGTCCAAAGCTCTGCTTACAAACGGTGTAGAATACGGTGAAATCGGCTATTACTTCGGGTTCTGCTCGCAAACGCACTACATTCAATGCTTCAAAAAAGAGTACGGAATGACGCCGAAAGAGTATATCGCCGTAAACGCACCCGTTTGAGAGTGCCTAAAATATCGAAAAAGTGCGAAAATATCGCGTTTTTTGAAAAAATATAACAAAATTCAGTAACCAAAATACGATAGCAACGTCTTTATAGTGAGGAATGAATGAAAAACGCCGCTTGGGAAAACTTGTTTAAGAAATACTACAACGAGGCTCTTTTGTATGTGTTTTCGTTCTGCCACAATCGCACGCTTGCCGAGGACATAGTGCAGGAAGCGTATATGCGTGCAATCCGCTCTATCGACGAGGAAAAAGACGGCTTCAAGTTCTGGCTGTTCAAAGTGTGCCGCAATCTTTACTTCGATATGCTCAGAAAAAACAAGAGAATCGAATCGATAGAGGGCGACTTGCAGTCGGACGAATCGCTTGTGGACGACGTGATTCAAAAGGACGAATACCGTGCGCTCTACAAGGCGATATCGCTCTTGAGAGACGGCTATCGTGAGGTCGTGCGGCTCTATTATTTCGACTCGATGTCAGTCAAGGAAATCGCCTCGATTGTCGGCGAATCTACGGACAACGTGAAGATTCAACTGTATAGAGCGAGGCTCAAACTCAAAGAAATTTTGGAGGCAAATATATGAATTTTGACGTAGCGTTCAAACACTTCGAGGACGGCGTAGCCACCGAAGAAGAAAAACAATTCGTAAAAGAGCAACTTGCAAAAGCCAACGCGTTTTTGCAAAAAGAATCCGTGCGCGAGGAATCGCCTGTCAAAGAAGCGGATGCGGAAGACGTGAAAAAAGCCAAAAAGAAATTCAAATGGAGATACATCGTCATTCCGATCTGCTCGCTCGTGTGCGCATTGCTTGTTGTTGGTGCGATATTGGGAGGTGTGTTTGGCTCGGCAGCGTCGTATGCCAAAAAGTCGGCGTTATATTCAAAATCCGCATGCATAGACATAGCAAAGACAAAAGCATTGGAATTTGTCGCAAATTCAACAAACCTCACATATGTCAACGCGACAAGCAAGGATGACTTCAAAATCGAAGACGTGGACGCGGATTTCAACTACAATGGCAAAGATTTGAAGAGCAGTTATTACACATATATCGTCGAACTTGAAGAAAAATTCAGCGATTTTGAAATCAAAATCGAGGTTGACACGAGAAACGGCGATTGCAAGGTTATAAAAATCGATTGAGCCAGTATCGCAAAATAGTATTATGGAACGTTTTTACAAGGCGTTCCTTTCTTTTTGTATTCTACAAAATATTCCACTAATTTTTGTATAGCGTTTGCATACAATAGTTGTATGTGGTCAAACGTGATTAGCATCGGCAAAGAGTATGGAAAGGAAATCGACTATATCCTCAAAAAACTTCAATACACAAAAGACGTGTCCTACGCAACGGAAGAAAACGACGAGAGAATTTGGATATATCTTGCCTCGTCTTGCGACGCTTCGCAAAAGATTGAAAACGAAATGTATCGCACGCTTTCGGTTGTGTTTTTGTCGTATCTGAAACTCAGATTCTTTTTGGAAAGATTGCCCATTCAGTGTATGTCGTACGCAAAGTGCGCGCTGATTTGCTCGATACTTCATTTTGACAAGGATTTTGAAGAAAACGTCGTGACAAAGGTTCTGTCCGATTCGATGGACTACAACATAGACGGACTATTTAATTTCCGTATGCACTCGCTCAAAGACGCTTGGGCGGAAATTGCGGACGTTGCGACAAGATTGCTCGAAGGAAGCGAGGACGACAAAGACGTTTTCGACATAGCGGCATTTATATCGGGAAACGACGGCGGAAAAAACAGAATCGCAACAGACGGCAAAACAGTCGAGAATCTGACCGAAAGGCGCAGAGTTGAAATCGTGAGATTGTTCGACGAGGAAGAATACAATTTGCTTGACGCGATAATCAAGGAAAAGCCTTGTGAAATATACGTCGAAAGGAGTGGTTTTTCTGACGGGCTTGGCAACACATTGCGAAAAATCGCAAAAGTGATAGAGAAAGTCTAAAACACGATTCGTGTCGCAAAACCACTATTTTTCGTCAAAACAAGAAAAAATCACCCAAAACAAGCATATTTATTTTATTAAATTACACGAATCGTGTCGTATTCTGTCGATTCCAAACACGATTCGTGTTCAATACAAATCACTTTTTCAAGGATAAAATTCACAACAAAACCTACACTCAACCGACATAAAATAATAATAAAAAAGGCAGGCGTTGCGCCTACCTTTTCATGGCCTTAGCTTATCAGTAAACTTTTCTTGCTCTTATCACGTCGTCGCCATCGATTGTCAAATCGGTTTCGGTGTCGATAATCGTGTAGCGAAGTCCGTTTCTTGTTGCGCTGATTCCGCCGAATCTGTTTTCGCCGGTATCGGTTGAAATGACGGTGTAACGATGCGAGGCGGTTTTCGGTGCTTTGACGTTGGGTAAATTGACGGAATTTGTGACGTTGCCGTTTTCGAGATAGTCTTTAAGTTCGTTTGCCGCCATAACCGCGCAGTTGTCTTCGGCTTCTTCGGTGGACGCGCCGAGGTGCGGTATTGCAACGATACCTTGTACGCCTATGCAATTTTCGTCGGGGAAATCCACTATGTATTTGCGAAGTTTCTTGCTTTCGAGAGCGGATTTTATTGCGTCTACGTCGCAAAGTTCACCGCGTGCGGCATTGATTACAATCACTCCGTCTTTCATCGTCGAAAGACTTTCGGCGTTCACAAGACCTTTTGTTTGCGGAGTCATGGGCATATGAAGAGTCACGAAGTCTGCGTCTGTCCAAGCGGATTGCATCGTGTCGAAGATTGTAACAAATGGTATTTCCGCTTTTGCCGCTTCGGATATGAACGGGTCGTACCCCACGATATTCATTCCGAGTCCGTGCGCGGATATTGCGACTTTTCTGCCGATCGCACCAAGACCCAAAACACAAAGTGTTTTGCCTGCGATTTCGCTGCCTGCAAACTGACCTTTGCCTTTCTCTACTTGCTTTGCAACATCGTCGCCTTTCAGCGTGCTTGCCCATTCAATTGCTTCGGACACGTTGCGCGCGCCGATAATAAGGGCTGCAATTACGAGTTCCTTGACGGCATTTGCGTTTGCACCGGGGGTGTTGAACACATAAATACCTTTTTTGGCATAGTCAGCGTGCGGAATATTGTTTACACCTGCGCCCGCTCTTGCTACAGCCAGAAGGGAGGACGGAACAGCGTATTCATCCATTTTGAAAGAGCGTACGAGTATGCCGACGGGATTTTCGCTCGAATCGGTTAGATTGTAGCCCTCGAGCACGGGATTTGCGAGTTTGGATATAGAATTGAGTTTGAGTATGTCCATAGTTTGCCTCGCTTGCGCTTATTTGTTTTCGAGTTCGAATTTTTTCATAAATTCGATGAGCGCTTTCACGCCTTCGACGGGCATTGCGTTGTAAATCGACGCTCTCATACCGCCCACGAGTTTGTGACCTTTGAGGCTTACAAGATCCGCTTGCTCGGCTTCTTTGACAAATTTTGCGTTGAGTTCGTCGCTCGGCGACACGAAGGGAACGTTCATAAGCGAACGGCTTTCTTTTTCTACGAAGTTGTTGTAGAAGTCGCTCTCATCGATGAAGTCGTAGAGCATTTTTGCTTTTTCGCGGTTGATTTGTTCCATAACCTTAACGCCGCCGAGTTTTTTGAGGTGACGAAGGTTGAGCATCATCATATAAATTGCCCAGCAAGGCGGTGTGTTGTACAAACTGTTTGCGTCGATTTGCGTGCGATATTTGAGCATTGTGGGGCAGATTGGGAGTTCGCCGCCGAGCATATCGTCTTTGACGATAACGAGGGTTACGCCGGCAGGGGCGAGATTCTTTTGCGCGCCCGCATAAATGAGAGAATACTTTTCGGGGTCGATGACCTCGCTCATAATGCACGAGGACAAGTCCGCAACGAGGGGTACGTCGCCGGTGTCGGGCAACGTGTTGTATTTCAAGCCGAAAATGGTGTTGTTTTCGGTGATATGAACGTAACTTGCGTCTTGTCTGAAATCTTCGCGCGTGGTTTTGGGGATATAGGTGAATTTTTTGTCTTCACTGGAAGCGACGAGGCGAATATCGCCGTATTTTTGCGCTTCTTTGTACGCTTTTTTTGCAAAGTTGCCCGTCACGATATAATCCGCTTTTCCCGTCTTCAAAAGGTTGAGCGGAATCGCCTCGAATTGCGTGGAAGCACCGCCTTGGACCATAATGACGTGATAGTCGTTTGGAAGATTCATAAGTTCGCGCACGAGGTCGAGGGCTTCGGTGTTGATTGCGTCGTACCATTTCGAGCGGTGACTCATTTCCATAACGCTCATGCCTGAACCGTTGTAGTCGGCGATATTTTTGCCTGCTTCTTCGATGACTTCAAGCGGAAGCATACTCGGGCCTGCCGAGAAATTGTAAACTCTCATAAAATTCTCCTTATTATAGTCATAATTGCATTCGCATAAGCGACTTTGTACACTATAATCGTAAAGGTAAAAACGAGGTTTGTAAAGGTTTTTTTTGAGCGGAAGTATGCTTTTTAGGCACTTTTTGGCGAAACTCTTGCGTAAGCGCGCGTTTTAATGTAATATAGTAAATTAGAAAAATATGCGTGCAAAATAACTCGTTGTTGTTCATCAATAACTAAAAGTGACGGCGATAGAGCGTCGCTTAGAGGAAAAATTACCGCATAGAAAAGTAAAGATTAATCGGAGAAATATAATGGCAAAAAATGCAAAAACAGTCAAAGTGACCTTCCTCGGCGGTGTGGGCGAGGTGGGCAAAAATATGACCGCAATAGAGTGCGGTGACGATATGATTATCGTAGATTGCGGCGTTTCTTTCGCAACAAGCGAGGAAGCACCCGGCATCGACGCAATCATACCCGACATAACCTACGTCAAAGAGAACATATCCAAACTTCGCGGCATCGTCCTTACTCACGGCCACGAGGACCACATCGGCGCAATCCCGTACTATGCGGATGACCTCAAAGGCACGCCCGTTTACGGAACTGCGCTCACAATCGGACTTTTGAAAAGAAAACTCGACAAAAACGGCAAAAAATGCAATCTTGTCGTGGTGTCGGCAGGCGATACGATAACGCTCGGAGGATTCAAAATCGAGTTTATAAAAGTTTGTCACTCTATGGCGGGCGCGTGCGCGCTTGCAATCACCACGCAAGTCGGCACCGTTTTTGTCACGGGCGACTTCAAAATCGACAATACGCCCATCGACGGCAAGAAAACAGACATCGGTCGCATCGCAGAAATCGGCGCCAAGGGCGTGCTTCTTATGCTCGGCGAGTCCACAAACGTTGAAAGAAAGGGCAGTTCCACGTCCGAAAAGGTTGTCGGGCAAACGCTTGAACATATCTTTGCTTCGAACCTCGACAAGAGAATCGTCATCGCGTGTTTCGCATCGTCCAACTATCGCGTGCAACAAGTGCTTACGCTCGCTCACAAATACCACAGAAAAGTCGTGCTTGCAGGCAGAAGTATGAAAGGTATGGTTGACGTTGCCTCCGCTTGCGGCGAGTTGCAAGTACCAAAGGGCGTAATTGCCGAAAGCGTTGGCAAACTGCTCCCGAGCGAAACGGTCATTTTGGCAACGGGCTCGCAAGGCGAACCTCTGTCTGCACTCAATAAACTTTCGAAGGGCGAGTTTAACAAGATTAACATCGGACCGCAAGACCTCGTGGTTTTGTCCTCGTCGCCTATCCCCGGCAACGAGAAGTCCGTGTACGACGTAATAAACGACCTTTTCAGAAAGGGCGCAAACGTCATATATGACGCAATGAACGACATTCACGTTTCCGGTCACGCCTACGAGGAAGAACTCAAACTTATGCTCACCCTCGTGCAACCCGAGTACTTTATGCCCGTACACGGCGAATATCGTCATCAATTCAAGCACGCCGAAATCGCAAAAACGCTGGGTGTGCCGTCAAAGAATATCGTCATTCCCAACATCGGCGAGTGCTACGGCGTCAACCACAAGGGGATAAAACAACACTCCAACGTCACGGCCGGCAACGCCTATGTTGACGGCGTTGTGCTTGAAAACGGCAAATCTGTCGTGAACGACAGAAAATCGCTTGCCGAATACGGTATGCTTGTGGTGCTTTGCGCCGTCGATACGGATCAAAGCAAGATCGTTGGCGACGTGGACATCGTGGCAAGAGGATTCAACCTCACCGACGACGTGGTAAATTCCATAAAAGGCGTGACTGTAGACACGATAAACGGCGCGGATTTCGACAAAGCGGACGTGAACGAGATTGCAAGAATGGTAAAAAAAGCGGTAAGGAAGTTGTTCTACAAGGACAGACAATTCCCCATAATTATTCCCGTCATCGTCGAGGATTGACAAATAAGAGCAGCAAAAAAGGAAAACAATAAAACGGCAAGCGAATTTTCAAAAAAACGTGCAAATCGGCGTCGTTTTTTAGGGAAAAAAAGGTGCAAAAATGTATAGAAAACGCATTATTTTGATACTCACTTCACGCGACGAAAGCGACGGTATATCGCAAAAAATCGCAGAAGCAATACGCAAAATCGGCACGCATAACGTCGTTGTCATAAGCGACGACAAATACGGTTCGGCAACCAAACTTTCCGCTCTCGACAGACTTATGGACAGCGGTAGCGAGTATCAGTATTTGCTCGAAAAAAAGGACAAGGGCGTCATTCGCGATATGTTCAAACTCAAAAGTTTGTCAAAGCGCGTCAACCGCATAAACAACCTCATAAAGCGTTTTCACCCCGAGTACATTTTGTGCGTTACGCCGTACGCTCACCATTGCGCAGTCGAGGCAAAACGAAGAGCACGCTTTAGCACACAAATCATATATATGCTGCAATCCTTTACGCTTCCCAAACGCATTCACGATGACGCAACCAAAGTGTTTATCGTCGAAAATGCGGACGTAAAAGCAGATTTGGTGCGACAAGGCATAAAATCCAAAGACGTTATGGTGATGGGGCTTCCTTACGAGGCAGTGCCCAAAACGAGAGAAGAAATCATACTCAAAAAGCAAGAGGTAGGACTGCCCAAAGTCAAAACCGTTTACGTCAACGTGCAGGAAAAGAAGCAACTCGAAAAAGTGTTTTCTCTTCTTCTCGATCAAGGCGAAATCGCAAATCTTGCCGTGTACGTCAAAGACGAGCGTATGCTTCAAACCTTGTCGTCTATGGCGGTGAAAGCACCCGAAACCAAAGTTTTGTTTTTGCAAAACGGCGAACAAGCTGACGATTGTCTGCCCGTATGCGACGTGGCGATCACGCAGTATGACCCCGCAACGCTCTACAAATGCTTCAAACTCGGCGTGCCGAGCATAGTTGCAAAGAGCGGCGAACACGAACAAGCGGATATATCCTATCTCGCCTCGCACGAACTTTGCCTTGTTGCCAAAAACGATCTTGACATAGTGGGGCTTTTGTATAGACTCTTGCAGTCGGACGCCGGCGAGAAAATCGCCTCGAACGGCAAAAAATGGGTGGAAATGAGTTCGCTCGAAAATATTGCAAACTTCCTAACCGCATATATAGCAGTGTGAGCAAAAATCGTCGCCGAGGCAACGACAACACGCAAGTGTGCGTATTGCCAGGAGTCTCGCTCGATTTATTGCTCTGCTAACCGCGCAGAGAATTTGTGCTATCAGTTCAAACAGGGATAAAAATTCACGCCGCAGTTTCGCCAAATTATCTACTTGGTGAAGCGCACTGCGTGCGCAAGCGGATAAAAATATTTACAAGACAACAAACGAAAGAGTATAAACGAAAACACGACAGGATTCGATATGCCAAAGATAACCAAACTTAACGACATTGCAAAAAAACAAGGACTCAGGCTCGGCGACGACGTGCTACGTATCGGCGGCTACAAAATGGTTGACGAACTCGACTACCTTTTTTACGACAACGAAAAGAAATTTTCGGTTGATATTTTGCGCGACGGGAAAGAGCATACCGTAAAAGTACACAAAAAAGATGGGCAATCGCTCGGACTTGAATTTGCAATCGATATGAAACCCGTTGTGTGCAAAAACAAGTGTATTTTCTGTTTTGTCGACCAACTTCCAAAAAATATGCGCCCAAGCCTCTACGTCAAGGACGACGACTACCGTTACAGTTTTATGTGCGGCTCGTACGTCACTATGACCAATGTCACTGAGGAAGAAATCGAAAGAGTGATTCGCTTGAAACTCAGTCCGCTTTACATTTCCGTGCATGCGTGGGACGACGACATTAGAACGTATATCCTCAAAAATCCGAACACAAGAAAGTTGCCGGAGCAAATGCGTAGGCTCGGTGCAAACGGCATCAAAATGCACACGCAACTTGTTGTCGTTCCCGACGTGAACGACGGGAAAGTGCTTGAAGACAGCATACGCGGACTGCATTCTGTCGAGGGTGTGGAAACGGTTGCGGTCGTGCCTGTAGGAATGACCGGCCATAGAGATACGCTTGACAAACTCAAAGCCGTTGATGAACAGAATGCGAGAGATACGATAAAACTCGTCGAGAGATTGAACGATGAATTCGGCGGCAATTTCTGTTGGTGCAGCGACGAGTATTACGTCAAGGCGAATATAGACGTTCCGAGCAGTTCCTACTACGGCGCGTTCGACCAAATCGAAAACGGCGTGGGACTCATTGCCGACTGGAAAGACAATTTCGAGTACAGCCTTTCGGAAGTGCCGACGATGAATCTCGGCAAAAGGATAGACCTCATAACAGGCGTATCCTTTGCGCCCATGCTCAAAGAATACTCAAAGAAACTCGAAGCAAAACTCGGACTGAAAGCGGAAGTGCACGCAATCGTAAACAACTTTTTCGGCACGAGCGTGACGGTTGCGGGGCTTGTGACGGCAGGAGATATAATCGACCAACTCGGCGGTGTGAAGTCGGACGCATTCGTCATTCCCGACAATATGTTGCGTGAATTTACAGACACTTTTCTTGACAACAAGACTGTCGAAGAAGTGGAAGCTGCGCTCGGCGCACCGATTGTCGTCATATCGCACAGCGGCAGCGATACGGCGCAAAAAATCATTGAGCACTTTGAAAACGAATAACTGAAAACGATAAAATGGATTTTGCGGCGCAAATTCGCAAACTCAACAAAACGGTGTTTAATACGCCAAAAATTATAGATAAAATACGGAAACGGTGAAAATAATATGAAACCTTTGGTGGCTATCGTAGGAAGACCCAACGTCGGAAAATCGACGCTTTTTAACAGACTAGCGGGCAGTAGAATCGCTATCGTCGAAAATACGCCCGGCGTAACTCGCGACAGAATTTATGCTGATTGCGAGTGGTGCGGCAGAGCGTTTACGCTCATAGATACGGGCGGTCTCGAACTTAAAAGCGACGGCGAGATGTGGGGACATATCCGCACGCAAGTGGAAATTGCGGTTGATACCGCAAACGCGATTTTGTACGTTGTCGACGGCAAAACGGGGCTTACGACGGATGACAATCTCGTGTGTTCGTTTTTGAGAAAATCCAAACTCCCCGTAATTCTTGCGGTAAACAAAATCGACAACAACGATTTGAGCAACGTGTACGATTTTTACGCGCTGGGTTTCGGCGAGCCTCACGCGGTCAGCGCAGAGCAGGGCAAAGGACTTGGAGATTTGCTCGACGCAATCCTCGAAGTCATACCCGAACATTTGGCGGACGAGGACTCCGAACGCATTAAAATCGCTATTGTCGGAAAGCCAAATGCGGGCAAGAGTTCCATCACCAACAGACTTTTGGGTTATGACAGATGTATTGTCAGCGACATCGCAGGCACGACGCGCGACGCAATCGACACCGAACTCGACGTGGGAGAGGACAAATATCTCATCATCGACACGGCAGGTATGCGCAAGAAAAAAGTCGTCAACGAGGACCTCGAAAGATACTCGGTCATGAGAAGTTTGCTCGCCGTGCGCCGGGCGGACGTGGTGCTCGTCGTGTGCGATGCAACAGAAGGGCTCACCGAACAAGACGTCAAAATAGCAGGCTTCGTTCACGAGGAAGGCAAACCCTCGGTTATTGTTATGAACAAGTGGGATTTGGTGGACAAAAACACGCACACCATTTACGAATTCGAAAAGAAACTCAAAGAGGATTTGAAGTATATGGATTATTTCAAATCTGTGTATATATCCGCGCTCAACGGCAAGAGACTCGACAATCTGCTTCCGCTGTGCAAAGAGGTTGTTGTAAATTCTAAAAAGCGTATTTCGACGGGACTTCTCAACGAGGTTGTGGGCGACGCTATCCGCATAAGCGAGCCGCCGTCCTATCTCGGCAAGAAACTCAAAATTTTCTACGTCACGCAAGTGTCCGTCGCGCCGCCGACTTTCGTGCTTAAAGTCAACGACCCGACTATTATGCACTTCAGTTACAAACGCTATCTCGAAAACGCGTTGCGCAAGAGTTTCGACTTTTCGGGAACGCCTATCCGCTTGCTCGTGAGAGGAAACGGCGAAAGCGACAAATAATGACGGCAAAATTGCGATTTTTTCGTGCGTTTAATCGAAGAAAATTAACGTTGAAAAACTGCTTTAAAACGATTGCCGAATACGCGATTCGGTGATATATTCTTATGCGTGACAAAAAGAGGCGGCAAAGCATTGTTTGCTTGCGGTACTCTTTGAGCATGCGCAACGTATAGTGTACAAGTTAGAGGAATATTTATGGATTACAATTCATTGCCTGCAGACGAACTCGAAAAACTGCTTAAACAAGAGCAAAAGGTCTACAAAAAACTGCAAAAAGCCGACAGAAGCGTGGATATGACGAGAGGCAAGCCTTCAAAAGAGCAACTCGACATCGCTATGCCTATGCTCGAAAACGCCGCAAAGTGTAACTTTTTGATGAGCGGTGTGGACGCAAGAAACTACGGTGAACCCGCAGGCGTAAAGCAGGCAAGAGAACTTTTTGCCGAACTTTTGGGCGTGAAAGCGGACGAGGTTATTGCGCTTGACGGCTCGTCGCTCGATATCATGTACAACGTTGTGCAGTTTGCAATGCAATTCGGCGTTTTGGGCTCTACGGCGTGGAACAAACTCGACAAAGTCAAATTCATTTGCCCCGCACCGGGATACGATAGGCATTTCGCAATTTGCGAAAATTTCGGCATAGATATGATAACCGTGCCTATGCTCTCGGATGGTCCGGATATGGACCTTGTCGAAAAACTCGTGCGCGACGATGAGAGCATAAAGGGTATTTGGTGCGTGCCGAAATACTCCAATCCGACGGGCATCGTGTTCTCGGACAAAGTGGTCGAGCGCATGGCAAATCTCAAGCCCAAAGCCAAGGATTTCCGTGTTTTCTGGGATAACGCATATTGCGTACACTCGCTCTACGACACCGATGACAAACTCAAAAACATCTTTGATGTTGCAAGAAAAGCAGGCACGATCGATATGATTTACTGTTTTGCGTCAACCGCAAAAATTACGTTTGCAGGCAGCGGCGTGGCGGTGTTTGCGTCCTCGCAAAACAACGTGAAGGATATGCTCAAACGCCTCTCTTTCAAGAGAATCAGCCCCAACAAAGTCAATCAGATTATGCACGTCGAGTTTTTGAAAAATGTTGAGAATATAAAGAAGATTATGGCGCAACACGCAGCGATTCTTCGTCCGAAATTCGATCTTTTCAGGGCGAGAATGGGAGAAACGTTTTCGGATACCCAAAATGTGTCTTGGTCAAATCCGAGAGGTGGATATTTCATTTCCCTCGACGTTCAGGGCGCGGCAAAACGCGTGGTGGAACTTGCAAACGAGGCAGGCGTAAAGTTTACGGCGGCAGGATCGACGTTCCCGTACAGAATAGACGACAACGACTCGAACATCCGTATCGCGCCGAGCGTACCCTCGCTTGAAGAAATGGATTTTGCAATCGACGTGCTGATAAGCTCGATAAAGATTGCGCTTATTGAAAAGAGTTTGAAAAATCGCATCTAAGGATGCGATTTTTTAAAGAATAATGAATAATTGCGGAAGGCGAAGCCTTAATCCCATTGCTCAAACGGCGTTGCGGCAAAGTCAATCGCCCTCGCCGTCATTCCGAGCGTAGCGTGGGAATCCCTTAAATAGAAACGAAAACCATTGGGCGATTGTCAAAAACCGCACTTGTTTTCGCAATCACTAACCGCGCAAGCCCTCTTTACTCTCCCGAACAAGACGGACAAAGAATCCAGCCACAATTCCGCACGAGTGCTTGCTTGGTGAGGGCGTGCTACGCACGCATTTAGCGAATTTGAATTATCCATATGTCATTCCGAGCGTAGCGTAGGAATCCAGCCGTAGGCGCATTTCGCTCCGCTTGATTCTCACGGTCACTCCGTTCCCTCAGAATGACGAGCGCAGAGAATTTGTGCTATCATTTCAAACACGGATAAAACATCACGCCGCAGTTTCGCCAAATTATCTGCTTGGTGGAGCGCACTTCGTGCGCAAGCGGAAAAATTGAACGCGGTCGGGCACGACGCGTTAAACAACACATCCGGTGAATGTGTTGTAGCCAAAGCGAACGAGGCG